>DASYCL010000389.1:0-5818 GCA_036500245.1 Polyangiaceae bacterium
GTCTGGATCAAGGTATTCGTCTGGATTGTCGGAATCGGCACGCTGCTCGCCGGCATCGTCGGGGTGAGCAACATCATGCTGATTTCGGTCAAGGAGCGCACGCGCGAGATCGGCGTTCGCAAAGCGCTCGGCGCGACTCCATTTTCGATCGTGTCTTTGATCGTCGGTGAAGCGGTGATCGTCACGAGCATCGCCGGCTATTCGGGGTTGGTCGGCGGCATCTTCGTGGTCGAGTTCGCGGCGCGCCATTTGAAAGACGTGCCCTATCTACGCCAGCCGGACGTCGACCTCAGGCTCGCGCTCCTGGCCACCGCGATCTTGGTTTGTGCCGGCGCGCTCGCCGGATTTTTCCCGGCGCGCCAAGCCGCGAGCGTCAACCCGATTGAGGCACTTCGTGCTTGATCTCGACGCCTGGCAAGAGGTTTGGGCGACCTTGCGCAGTAATAAGCTGCGCGCGACGCTGACCGCGCTCGGCGTATTTTGGGGCGTATTCATGCTGATCATGATGCTCGGCATCGGCAATGGACTCGAGCGCGGCGTGATTCACAACCTGAACGGGCTCACCAACTACAGCGTGTACGTTTGGTCGCAGCGCACGTCGATCCCGTACCGCGGCCTTCAGCCGGGTCGCTACGTCAAGCTCAACAACG
Organism: Polyangiaceae bacterium; assembly: GCA_036500245.1. GTDB lineage: Bacteria > Myxococcota_A > Polyangia > Polyangiales > Polyangiaceae > PMG-095. The sequence continues at coordinate 651 of DASYCL010000389.1, forward strand.
CGGACATCGCGGCGATCGCGCGCACGGAAGGCGTCGAACACGTCGCGCCGCGCATCCAAATGGGCACTTGGCACGCAGGCGAGAATGCGAATTACGGCGCGAAGAAAGCGAATTTCAACGTCGTCGGGGACACGCCCGAGCTTGCCAACGTCGAGGCGCTGAAGATCACCGACGGGCGCTTCATCAACCAGCGCGACATGGCCGAGGAGCGCAAGGTTTGCGTGATCGGCGAAGAGGTTCGCAAAACGTTCTTCGGCGATGTGGACCCGATCGGCAAATACATTCAAGTGCGCCGCGTCTACTTTCAAGTCGTCGGCGTACTCGATACGCCGAAAACCGGGGACGATCGCGAGAAAATGATCTCGGTGATCTACGTCCCGTTTTCGACGTTTCAGACCGCCTTCAACTTGAAGGATCGCGTGGGCTGGTTTTCGCTCACTGCGCGTACGGATCTGCCCGCCAGCTTGGTCGAGCAGAACGTGCGCCACGCGATCATGGCCGGCCACCGCATTCACCCGGACGATTCGCTCGCGCTCGGCTCCTACAACGCCGCCGAGAAGTACGAGAGCATTCAGGGTCTGTTCAGGAGCATTCGCAAGTTCGTCTGGTTCGTCGGTACGCTGACGCTCTTTGCAGGGATGCTCGGCGTGTCCAACATCCTGCTCATCATCGTCAAAGAGCGCACGAAGGAGATCGGCATCCGCAAAGCGCTCGGAGCGACGCCCTGGTCGATCGTTTCGCTGGTCGTGGCGGAAGGCCTCGTACTCACGAGCTTGGCTGGGTATTTAGGCGTCGTTGCCGGGGTTTTTGGCTTGGAAGCGGCGGGGCGTGCCGTCAGAAGCCTACCGAATGCTCCACTCAGCCAACCGCAAGTCAGCTTACAAGTGGTGGCGATTGCGGTACTCGTCTTGATTGTGGCTGGAGCCGTGGCAGGTATCGTTCCAGCGCGGCATGCCGCCCGCGTTCACCCCGTCGAAGCATTGAGAGCCGAATGATCCGCCGCGCCACGCCCTTCCTGCTCACGAGCACCGTGTTCGTGGCGTTCATCGCGACGCTCGTGTTCCTGTACCGAAAATCGGAAGCGCAGCCGATTGTCTATCAAACGGCGAAGCCCACGCTGATGGACATCGTGAAGAAAACCGTCGCGCCCGGCGCGCTCGTGCCACGCCGCGAAGTCACGGTCAAACCGCACGTATCCGGCGTGATCGAAAAGCTTTTGATTCAACCCGGACAAGCCATCAAGCAGGGTCAGCTCGTGGCCAAGATCCGGATCATGCCCAACATGGTCCAAGTCGATCAGGCCGAGACCAAGATCACGCAGGCGCAAATCAGTCTGCAAAATGCCGAGAGCGAAGCCGCGCGCTTCAAGTCGCTGTACGCGCAAAATCTGGTTTCGCAGACCGACTACAACCAATACATGCTCGCCGCGCAGCTGCGCAAAGCCGAGCTCGACGCGGCCGAGAGCAATCGCGATCTGCTCGTGCAAGGCAGCTCGAAAAAATCGACGCGCGTGGCCAACGTCGTAACCTCGACGGTCGAAGGCACCGTGCTCGAAGTGCCGGTGCGCGAAGGCGCCTCGGTGATCGAATCCAACACCTTCAACGAAGGCACCACGATCGCCTCCGTCGCCGATATGAGCGACATGATCTTCGACGGCCGCGTGGATGAATCCGAGGTCGGGAAAATTCGGGCGGGCATGCCGGTTTCGATTGCGGTCGGTGCGCTCGGCACCGAGCGCTTCGACGGCACACTCGAGTACATCGCGCCGAAAGGCGTGGAGAAAGACGGCACGATCGAGTTCGAAGTGAAGGCAGCCTTGGTGCTCAAAGACGGCATCATGATTCGCGCCAACTACAGCGCGAACGCCGACATCATTCTCGAACGCAAAGACCACGTGCTCTCGATCAACGAGGGCTTGGTCAAATACGAGAAGGGCGAGACTTACGTCGAAGTCGAGACCGCACCGCAGCACTTCGAACGCCGCGACGTGAAGCTCGGCCTATCCGACGGCATCAACGTCGAAGTCGTCTCCGGGCTCGACGAAAACTCACACGTCAAAAAGCCCGAGACTGATCCGAGCTTCAAATAAAGCCCGCGTCGCGCTCATTTCTGTGGATACAGCGCAGCGAGCGAGAGCGGCGAGCCGAGCCCTGCGCACGCGGCTTCGAGCGTTTGGCGCGACACGCTCGTGAATTTCGCCCTCGTGCAGTGCGGGCCCGAGCTGCACGTCGCAGCTGATGCGTTCGATTTCACTCGCCAGCGCGGGACCGCGGAGGACGCGATCGCCCGCGAGCTGCGCGGTCACGGCAAGCATCGGATGCGAAGTGTCTGGCTGCATCGGTTCACTTTCGGGTATTGCCAAGCGTACGTCGAGTGGCCGTGCCGCGCGTCACGAATTCACCGAAAATCCGGCGTTTTCCGGCGTTCGCGCGCCTGCCTCGCGCTCGCTCACGAAAAAGGCGCGCCCCGGTCACCAAGCTCTTGGGCTGAATGCGAGCGCAGCAGCGCGACGTCTGCCCGGAGAGAAAAAATATGCGAGACCAAAAACTCTGGCTCTCATTGGCGGCGCTTTGCGGCGCGATGTCACTCGCTTGCGGCAGCACGTCGAGCGGCGGCGGCGCGGGCAGCCCCGGCACCCTGGTCGTCGCGAGTGGCGGCAGCACCGTGACGAGCGGCGGCGATGCGAGCGATGCCACGAGCGGCAGCGCCAACTCGAGCGCGGGTTCGAGCACACCCGGCAGCGGCGGCTTGAGCGGCAGCGGCGGAGCTTCGGGCTCCGCGGGTTCGAGCGGCCAAGAACCGATGATGGTCGACGCCGGCGCCCCAACGCCGGTCGGTGATCAGAGCCAGCCGCGCAAGCTCACGATCGAAAATCACTGCACCTACGAGATCTGGAACTTCGCGCTGCCCGAGAGCACCTTCCCCGGCAACGTGCCGTACAAGCTCGCTTCGGGCGACGCCATCGTCGTCGGTTGGCCGAACAATTGGTCGGGACGCATTTGGCCGCGGTCGGAGTGCACGGGCGATCCCGGGAAACTCAAGTGCGCGCAAACCGGCAACGACACGCTCGCCGAATTCACGCTCACCGCCGGCATGAACTCCGATTGGTACGACATCAGTTTGGTCGACGGCTTCACCATCCCAACCGGCATCATTCAAATCGACGCGCCGTGGACAGCGAGCCCGAGCTACGTGCCAGGCGGTCCGCTCGGTGCCGACCAACAATGCGGCAGCCCGATTTGCGCGATCGATTTGAATTTGATGTGCCCCGACTCGCAGCAAATGAAAGACAGCGCGGGCAAAGTCGTCGGCTGCAAAAACGGACAGAGCTCGAACGGCGGCCACGGCTCGACGCCCGTCACCGAATACATGAAAAAAGGCTGCCCGACTTCGTACACATATCCCTACGACGACCCGCAAAGCCTCTTCATTTGCCCGGACGCCGCGCAAAACGCCGGCAAAGGCGCGAAAGACTACAAGATCGTCTATTGCCCAGCCCAAGGCGCGACGCCCGGCTTTCCTTGACGCGCATCGGTGTGAGTTTTTTTATTGATGGTCACGCGTGACGGCGCGCTTCGTCCCAGCCTTCGGCGTCGCGCGTCGACTCCGTGCAGTGCGCGGCGCGTCACGCGCTCGCAATTCAAATTTCTCCGCGCCTGACCCTCGCAGCGAAATCTTTGATCAGCTGCAAATCCGGCTCGAGTGCACGCGCGCGCTCGAGTTCGGCAAGCCCGCTTTCGCGCATTTTACCGGCGAAATACGCCTGCGCCAGCGTGAGCCGGCATTTGCCATGGTGCGGCGCGAGCGCCACCGCTTGCTTCCCGAGTTGCACCGCGCGCTTCGCATCCCCGCCCGCTTCGAGCAGGTGAAACGCAGCGCGTTCGAAGTGCGTCGCGCTCGGATGACCGATCGCGGCGCGCTCGAAGGATTCCGCGGCTTCGGCGTGACGGCCTTCGAACGCCGCGTATTTGCCGCGTTCGACATACGCTTCCCATAGCTCCGCCGCAGCGCGATTTTCGAGCTCACCGAGCCGCGCCGCGAGCTCCGTATTCTCCGGCGCGATCGAGCACGCGATGCGAAGCGCGTTCGCGGCCGTGGCGAGATCGCCTCGGCCGAGCGCGTCCTCGGCCAGCGCCACATAGTGATCATGCTGCTCGACCCGCGCGCGTTCGCGCCGCTGGTCGTAACGCCGTTTGAGCTCTTCCGCGGCGTGCGCGGACGCCGAAGGCGGCGGCGCGGACGAAACGCGCGGCGGCGGCGCCGAGGGCAAACCGAGCTTGCGCGCGAGCGTGCGGCGGCGCTCGGCATCACTCGGCGGCGCGAGCGAATGCCTCAGCGTCGCGCCGCTGCGCGGCGCTACGGAGCTCGCCTGCGTGTTCGCGGGCGGCGCAATCGGCGGCGAGCCTGCTTGCGCCGCGTGTTCGATCTGCGCGAGCGCGTTGGCGACTTCCGCGGCTTGCTTTTGCTGATTGAAGAATGCGCGCTCGAAGTCGAGCGTGCGACGGCGCGCGCGCAAGTACTTGTCGTACTCGGCGCGCGACTCGATGTGGTGCAGCGCTTCGTACGCGTCCGTAATGCGCGCAAAGAGTTTGGCGAGCTTCGGTTTGTAGCTGCCGAGATTTTTCCCGAAGAAACGATCCGGATGATAGAGCCGGACGAGCTCGTAGTAAGCCGCGCGCACGGCTTTGTCGTTCGCGAGCGGCTCGATGCCCAAGAGCTCGTAGTGACTCGCGCTCTCCAGCCGCGCGTAGAGCTCGAGTAAATGCAGCTTTTGCTCGCGCTCCAAATCCACGACTTCAGCGAGCTCGGCCGCGTTTTCTACGGCAGCAGCCGGGTGCAATGACGCGCGCGCCTCTTGCGTCTCGGTGATCGGGCCGATGCGATAGGCACCCGAGCGCGTGGGCGTGGGCGTGGCGCGAAATGGTCGAATTTCGGCCGCGCGTGGGCCGGCATCGAGCGTCACCGCGCCGAGCTCGCAAAGCCGCCGCACGATCCGCGCGACGGTATCGAGTTGCAAATTGGTGGCCGCGGCGAGATCGGCCTCCGAGCTCACGCCATCGATGCGCGAGAGCACGAACGCTTCTTCCGGTCCGATCGGCAGCGCGCGCACGTTCACGCCCACCACGAGCTGTGGCGTTCCGACTTCCGTGATTCGTGAATCTGCGTGT
>DASYCL010000390.1:0-11525 GCA_036500245.1 Polyangiaceae bacterium
AAAAATCGAAATACCTCATTTTAGTGGCGCGTCTTCGTGCGTGTAGTGGAGTTCGAGCAGCGCGTGGTCCTCTTGCCAAATCGGCCTAAGCTCGATGCTGCCGTCTGCCCATTGCCAAATTGGCCCGGACGGATGCTCGCCGTTCGCCAAACACTCGGCGAGTGACTGCGCGCAAAGCGCCGACACGTGTGCGGGCTCCACTTGTGGTGGACCGTAGTTCTTCTTCGTTGCCGCGTAGAGCTCGGTGTAGTTCTGATTGATGCCATTCGGAGGCGAGCGATAGACGACCGTAATTTCCGAGGCCGTGCCCAAGCGGAATTCGAGCCGCAAGTCCGGCACGACCACCGTGGCGACCTTCGATTGGCAAAGGCCGGTGCTGCCTTCGAGCGTCCATTCTTGGCCCTTCGAGGTGCAAAGCGCCGCGGCTCGTTCAGGATTCATTTGGTAGTCGAAGCCGAATACGCTGCCTGGAAATCCGGCGCGCTTCGCCGTTGCTGGGGGTTCGTTTACGATCGGCTTGCGACGCCCCGAGCACTCGCTCTCGACGTAGAAGCCCCAAATCGCAGACATTGCAAAGAGGGGGACGGCGATATAACCAGCGGCTCGCAAACTCTTGTAGGCGTCGTCATTGGCATTCTGTGGCTGGCTCAGCTGTCGGTTCGCGTAGATGACCCAAGTTGCGGCGGCCAAGGTCGAGATCGAGTCCGCGATGGGCCTGCTGATATCGTTATTCCGGCAGCGCCGGTTCGCGGACGGTCTGCGAGCGCCGTCGGATGACGTTTGCGGTAGCTGCTCGCCAGCGAGCGAGCAGCCAAAACACAACAAGAGCAAAGCCCCGTATCCACCCGAACCCGCCAGTTTCATGGTCGGCGCCGAGCTTATCACTTCATCCGCTCGGCAGGCGATCCGCGACGCCGAAGGCTTTGCCGACCCGTGCGCTCCGGGTGACCATCAAAAAAACAAGCGCAGCAATCTGGGTTAGAGGTACGCGAGCCAAGCGTAGCGCCGCTCGGCTTTCTTGCGCGCGAACCAGCGACAGGCCGGATACAAGAGCGCAATTGCAGTGAGCCACGCGACGTAGCCTGCCCACAGCCCGAAGCCCGGGCTCCCGGCGTGGCCAGGTGGAGGCAATAGCGCGGCCTTGCCAAAACGGAGCAATGCGATCGGCGCCGCCGTGAAGCGCAGCAAATACAAATGTGCGATGTAGAAAAACAACGGCACGCGCCCGAACAGTTCGATCCGTTCCAGCCATTGCGGGAGTGGCCGTTCGAGTGCGCTGCACACGATCAGCGCTGGTCCGAGCGTCATCAGTAAATACGCGAGCGAGGGCGGATACTTTGCGCAGTTCAAAAACGACATCAGCGTGAAGAGCGCGCCGCGCGGTTGCACGCTCCAAGGTTCCGGATCGCCGTAAATGTTGCTGCCGCGCAGCACGACGAATGCGAGCATTGCGCCGAGACCAAGCCGAATTAGACGGCGCTTGCGTTCGGCTTGCTCGAGCTCGAACAGCTTGCCCATGCCGAAGCCGAGCGCCATCACGCCGATCCACGGCAAAATTGGGTATGCCTCGTACAAGCTGCGTGAACCAAAATGAAACTCGTGCGGCTGATGCAAGAGCGCCCAAAACGCTCCGGCTCCGTGCGAGAGCGACGCATGGTCGAGCGGATCGAGTACGTTGTGGCCGAGCACGATCAGCGCGCCGATTCCGACGATCGCGCGATACGGCAGATACGTCAGCGCCGACAGCGCGAGCATGGCCCAGCCGAGCGCCCAAATCACTTGCAGCACACTGAAGTGATAAAAGGGATCTGGAATCCAGGCGAAGCGCACGATCGTCAGTTCGAGCAGGATCAACCACAGTCCGCGCGTCCACAAGAAGCGCCGCGTCGCAGTGAGTCCGTGCTTTTGCGCGTGAAGGTAAGCGGCGGTGCCGGCGAGCAGCACGAACACAGGCGCGCAAAAATGCGTGATCCAGCGCGTGAAGAACAGCGGCACCGTCGTCGTCGCGAGGTTCGTCGGGCTCGAATGCGAACTGACGAAAAAATCGCGCGCGTGGTCGAGCGCCATCAACACCATGACGATGCCGCGCAGCGCGTCGATCGAGCGAGTGCGTGCCGCCATTCCCCGCACAGACGAACGCGGAATCTCGCGCGCGTAAAGCCAGGACAGCGCAGTTGCGCAGAGAAATGCTAGTGAGCTCCGCCATGCCTGCCGAAGCCGCGCCGACGAACGAGCCCAATTCTGGGCGCGCGCGCATCGTTTTTCCGGCAGAACTTCCGATTTCGGCCTGTGTTCGCGACATCACCGCGGCCGTGAACGAACACCAAGTCGTGATCGTGGCCGGCGCGACAGGCTCCGGCAAGACCACGCAGCTGCCGAAGATCTTGCTCGACATGGGTCGTGGCACGGAAGGCTTCATCGGCGTGACGCAACCGCGGCGCATCGCGGCGACGAGCGTCGCTGCGCGCGTTGCGAGCGAGCTCGGGTGCGAGCTCGGGCGTGAAGTCGGCTATCAAATTCGCTTCGAGGATCGCACGCGGCCCGAGACGTACGTGAAATTCATGACGGACGGCATCTTGCTCGCCGAAATCCAAGGCGATCGTTGGCTGCGCCGTTACGACACGCTGATCATCGACGAAGCGCACGAGCGCAGTCTGACGATCGATTTCTTACTCGGTTGGCTCAAACGCATTTTGCCGGAGCGACCGGAGCTGAAACTCTTGATCAGTTCGGCCACGATCGAGACCGAGCGCTTCTCCGAATTTTTCGGCAACGCCCCCGTGATTCAAGTCGAAGGTCGCACGTTTCCGGTCGAAGTTTTGTACGAGCCGCCGGACCCGGAGCTCGACTTGGCCGAAGCGGTGACGAACGCGGTCGAAAATGTGACTTCGCTCGATCCTCGTGGGGATATTTTGGTTTTTTTGCCAGGCGAACGCGAAATCCGCGAGGCCGAGCGCCAATTGCAAGCCCGCAATTTGCGGCACACCGTGCTCCAGCCGCTCTATTCGCGGCTCTCCTCGGGCGAGCAGCGCAAAGTATTTCCGAGCATTCCCGAGCGCCGTGTGATCCTCGCGACCAACGTCGCCGAAACGTCGCTCACGATTCCGGGCATCGTGTACGTGATCGACAGCGGTGTGGCGCGACTCTCGCGCTATGAGCCGCGCACCGGCACCACGAGTTTGCAGATCGAAGCGATCTCGCAGGCCAGCGCCGATCAGCGCAAGGGGCGTTCTGGTCGTGTGCGTGAAGGGATTTGCGTGCGGCTCTACGACGAAGAAAGCTTCGCTGCGCGTCCCGCGTTCACTGACCCAGAGCTCAAGCGCACCGGGCTTTCCGGCGTGATTTTGCGCATGAAATCGCTTGGCCTCGGCGAGGTCGAAGCATTTCCGTTTCTCGATCCGCCGGACGGTCGCGCGATCGCAGAGGGCTACCGCGTGCTGCAAGAGCTCGGCGCGCTCGACGACGAACGGCAGCTGACTCCGCTCGGCGCGCGCCTGGCGCGGTTTCCAGTCGATCCGCGCGTCGCGCGCATGATCCTCGCGGGCATCGCAGAGGATTGCTTGGCCGAAGTGTTGGTCTTGGCGGCTGCGCTGAACATTCAAGATCCGCGCGAACGTCCGCGCGGTCTCGAGCAAAAAGCCGACCAACTTCAGCAACGCTTTCGCGATGAGCGCTCGGATTTCTTGGGACTGCTCAAGTTGTGGGAATTCGTGCGCGAAGCGCAGCAAAGGAGCCTGGGCGAACTCCGCCGCGTGTGCAAAGCACATTTCCTGTCGTTTTTGCGCATCCGCGAGTGGAGCGAGGTGCACCGTCAGCTCGAGGACGTCGCGCGCGAGCTCGGCAGCGCCGAAAAACCGGGCGCTCGCGACAAACGGCGCGACCCTGCGAAACACGGCCCAGACGAGCGCGAGCGACGCGTGCATCGCGCGCTGCTCACGGGCTTGCTCTCGAAAATCGGGCAGTGGAATCCGGAAGCGCGCCTGTACCTCGGCGCAAAGCAGACGCGCTTCTTGCTGCATCCGTCTTCGGCGCTGGCAAAAAGGCCGCCACAGTGGCTGATGGCGTTCGAGCTCGTGCAAACCAGTCAGCTCTTCGCGCGCACGGCGGCCAAGCTCGACCCGGAATGGCTCGACGAGATCGGCCAGCATTTACTCAAACGCAGTTATTCGGATCCGCATTGGTCCGAGAAATCGGCGCGCGCGTCGATTCGAGAGAACGCGACGCTGTTCGGCTTGCCGGTGTTCCGCGGGCGAAGCGTCGACTACGCGAAGATCGCGCCGGTCCGCGCGCGGCTCATGTTTCTCGAGCATGCGCTCGTGCGCGGCGAATATCGTTCAGCCGGCGCGTTTCAGGAAAAGAACCGCGCGCTCTTGGCCGAAGTCGCGCGTCAACGCGACAAGGCACGCCAAAGTCAGCTCGTGGCCGACGACGAAGCGTTACTCGCGTTTTTCGATCGGCGCGTACCCGAACACGTGCACGACGGAAAGCTATTCGAAGCCTGGCGAAAAACTGCGGAAGCCTCAAATCCAGAGCTTCTGTGTCTGTCCTTGAAGGACGTGCTCGGCGCCGAAGAGCAGATTTCGCCCGAGCTCTATCCCGACTCGATCACGCTTCATGGCGTGGAAGTTCCGCTGAGTTACCGCTTCGATCCGTCCGCGGAAGACGATGGTGTCACGCTACTCCTACCATTGCCGCTCGTGCTTCAGCTCGACCCGCGCGAGCTCGATTGGGCGATCCCCGGTTGGCACGAACAGAAGATCGCCGCGCTGCTCAGCGAAGTGCCGCGCGCGCTCCGGCGCGAGCTCGGTTCGATCCCCGAGCTTGCAGCGCGCGTCGCGTCGAGACTCGTGCCATTTCAGGGGCCGATGCTGTCCGAGCTGTCGCGCGTCGCGTCGGAAGAAGCCGGCATCGAGCTTTCGGAAAGCGCTTTTCGCTTGGACGCGCTGCCGCCGTATTTGCGCTTCACGTGTCGTTTGTTGGGGGAGGGCGGGCGCGCGGTGGAGCAGAGTCGCGATCTTAGTGCGCTCTTCGAGCGACACGGCTCAGCCGCACGCGCCGCATTCGCGCGCAGTGCGCCGTCTGCGAGCTGGCAGCGCAGCGGCGTCACGAGTTGGGATTTCGGCGAGCTGCCGGAGTTCATCGTGAGGCGCGTCGCGGGCGCGGAACTGCGCGCCTATCCCGCGCTGGTGGACCGGGAAAAATTCGTGGATTTGTGCTTGCTCGAATCGGCAGAGCGCGCGGCGGACGCGACGCGGTTCGGCGTGCGTCGGCTCTTTGCGCTGGCTGCGCGTCACGCACTCTCGACTTACGCCGCGCGCTGTCCGGCGCCGTTCGCGCGGAGTGCCGCGTTACTGACACCGCGCGCCGAGAGCGAGGCGTTTCGCGGCGTTTTCCTCGGGCGCGTGCTCGACGATGCCTTCGCTTGCGCCGACGGCGCGCGCTTGCCGCGCACTCGAGCCGAATTCGACGCAGCGCTCGCGGCGGGTGTGCCGCGCATCGCTCCGGCGTTCGCGCGGCTGGAACGCGCCGTGGCCGCGGCAGCCGCGGAACTGCAAAATACAGTGCGCGCGCTGGCAGCTGCCGCGAAACATCCGAGCGGCACCGCCGCGCGCGGCGAAATTGGTGCGCAAATCGAGCTGCTTTTTCCCCCCGATCTCTTGTCCGCGATCGAACTCGCGCGGCTCGGGCAATTTCCGCGTTACTTGCGCGCAGCCCAAGCGCGGCTCACTCGCGCAATCAGCGATCCGCGCAAAGACGCGGACAAGCTGAAACCTTTTGCGCCACTCTGGCAAAAGTTTTTGATCGCGCGCATGAGCGCGCGCGATCTCGGCGCCGTCCACGCGCTGCGCTGGTCGTTCGAGGAGCTTCGCGTCGCGATCTTTGCGCCCGAATTGAAGCCCGCGCTGCCGGTCACGGTCGGCAGCGTCGCACTCGCGCTCGAAGCGTTGCGCTAGGCACACCCCAAAAAAGATCGATGACCACCGTTCGTTTGCAAATCGAGCCGGAGTTTTGCGGCGCGTTCAGCGTGGGCACGGTGGTGGTGTCGCCGAGATCCGCGCGCTGCCGCCCGCGCCACGAGTGACTGCCGAGCTCTCTCTGTAGCAGGGTGCCATGCGCGGCGCGCGATGCTATGGCTCGGCGCATGAGCTCGGAAGCATTGGTGACGCCGCGGTCCGATCGCGCCTTTTATGCGTTCAACGCCGCCTTATCGACCGTCGCAGTGTTGTTCATTGCGTTCATTTTGCTGCGTGAGCGTGCCGCTTCTGGGCCGGATTTGAGCTTCATGCCGGCTGTGAATGCGAGCTTCAACGCGCTTTCGGCGGCGTGTCTCGTCGCGGGCTACATCGCGATTCGACAGAAGAAGATCGCCGTGCACCGCCTGTTCATGGTGACCGCGTTCGCCGCTTCGTCGATTTTTTTGGTCGGTTACCTGAGCTACCACTACGTGCACGGCGATACGCACTACATGGGAGTTGGGCCGCTTCGTGTCGCGTATTTCGCGCTCTTGGTTAGCCATATCTTGCTGTCCATGAGTGTCGTGCCGCTCGCGCTCACTTCGTTTTATTTTGCGTTTACGCGCTCGTTCGCGCGCCACCGCCGACTAAATCGCGTTTTTTTGCCGATCTGGCTCTACGTGTCGGTGACCGGTGTCGTGATTTTCTTCATGCTGCGTGGCTGAGCGCGTCAGTCTTCTTCTACCAGCGCGCGCAGTCGCTCGACTGCTGCGTCCCATTGCTCGGAGATGCGTGCCAAGTGGCGTTGCGCTTCGAGCAAACGCCTCGTGCGCAGCTCCCAAATGCGCTCGCGCCCGAGGCGTTTGCCGTGCACGAGCCCGGCGCCTTCGAGCGCATGCAAGTGCTTGGTGATGGCTTGGCGCGAGATTTTCGCGCCTTCGGTCAAGTTGACGATCGACTGCGGGCCGTCCACGCAAAGTCGCCCGACGATGTACAAACGTTGACTATCGCCGAGCGCCGCGAATAGTGGGGCCGCGTCCGCGAATTTCGCGACCGGTCGTTGCTCGACGCGCACGATCAACCCGCGCTCGCGAGGTACTTTTCGATCAATTCGCCTTGTTTGGTCCAGCCTTCCTGGTTTTTGACGAAGGCAGTCGCGCGCCGCTCGAGCGGGATCTGGTCGAAGCCGGATTCGGTGATGGTGAGCAAGGTGCCGCCGGCTGATTCGCCGAGCACGAACTCGACCAACGTGGTTGGTTCCTTCGAATAGTCGAAGTTCGGTTCGACCGCGAACGGGTGCCAGCGAAATGAAAAGAGCCGCATCGGCTCGATGCGTTCGATCGTGCACTCGAAGGCTTTGCCCGTATGCGGCTCTTGCATCCGAGCCACTTCGGGATCCACTTTCGTGGGCATGATCCGGCCGACCATGTGCGTGCCTGGCACGAACGGTCCGTCGAATTCGACGCCGAACCAAGTGCCGAAGCGCTTCGAGTCGCTGATCGCTTCCCAAACGCGCGCTTGCGGCGCGCGCAGCAAGATTTTCTTTTCGATACGGTCGTTGGTGCTGCTCACTATGCAACCTCTGGGTTGCTTATGGAGTAACTCGATTCGATTCTAAGTGCAACCTCCTGGTTGCGTTTATTCAATGGCTCGCTCGGGTGCATGACGAATTTGTGGGAATTCCGCACGAGCCGCGCTGGTTGGATGCGATCAGCTGCGCAGCGCCAATACCGCGTGCCCGGTCACGTCGATCTGCAAGAAGTCGTGCACCGGCGTTTGAGGGAATGCGCCGTGAACGGCGGCTGAGTCCGCCGCCTTTGCATAGTGCTCGCCGCGCAGTTGATGCCGGAGCAGAAACGCGCGCGCGCGCGCGCAAGCTGCTCGCGCTTCAGTCGTATCTAGCCCGCTCAGCGCTTCGATCGTCGCCGCGGTGCGCGCGAGCTCCGGTAAAGTGCCGGGGCCGACTCCGCCGAGATGCGGCTCGCGCTCGCGCACGGCGGCGATCAGCGCATTGGCAGCGCGTGTCAGCGTCTCACCGTCGCCGCGCGCTTTGGCGGCGATCGCCGTCCACGGCGCCCACGGTTGCGACTCCAAGTTGCGCACGCACGCTTGCCACAACTGAATCGGCGCGTGCTTGCCGAGCGCCGCGGCGACTTGCGCTGCATGCCACGGCACGGTCAAGGTTTCCGAGCGCGCCGCGTAGTCGCGCAGCGCGTCGCTGAACTCGATGCCGGCGAGCGAGGCGAGCGCGAGCGTGCCCGCGATCAGCGCGGGCTGTTCCGGAAATTGCTCCACGCTTTGCCCGGATAGGGCGCGCTGAATCTCGTCTTCGAGCCAGCGCCGCGCGCGCACCGCGGCGCCACGCCCGCACGCCTGCGAGAACAACGCGCGCAACATGATCGCACAGCGACCGTGAAACATCGGCGATAGGCGGTAATTGTCGCCGCTCCGCGGGTCGAATCCAAAGCTCACACGGCCGTCAGCGTCGACGCGGCGCGCGAGCCAAGTGGCCGCGGCTTCGAGCGGATCGTGAACGAGCTCGGGCGTTGCGCTCTGGCGCGCCATCACCGATTCGGTCTCGAACGTGTAGAGTCCGTCCGAAGGCCAAGTGCCGCGCTCGCTGCCCGCTTTGCGTTCGAGCGTGTCGAGTAAGCCGCTCGCGTCGAACGAATTGTCGCATGCGACGTCGGGCAGAAGCGTGACGGGGCGATCCTCGTTCGCGACGGCGAGACCGTGCCGGCCGACTTCGATCGTCTCGAGCGCGCGCGAAAGCTCGAGCGACTCGACGCGGATCGCGTACGACAATTGGCAGCGCAAATCCGCGCGCGCTTCCGGACCAAGCCCGCCGAAGCGACCGTCACTGAGCGCTTGCACGAACGCCCGCTGCACGCGCTCGCACGGCGTGCCTTCGCTCGTACCCGCGCAGCCACACAGCGCGCCCTTGGCGTACAAAGACACGATCGGCGTCGCGTCCGGGGCCGCGAACGTTGCTGGCCAGTTGCGCAAATCCCGCTGCCAAACCAATAAATCCTGGAGCGCGAGTCGAAGCGACGCTCGCTCGGCGTCAGAAAGCGGCCGAGCGAGCGCTGTGAGCGGAAAGCTCGTGCTCATGCCGCGGACGCGCGCCGGCGCGCCGCCCACGCGCCCGAGCCATCGAGTCCGATTGCGTCGAGCGCCGGAATGATTTCGGCATCCATCAATTCGGCGATCGCTTGGCGTTGCGTGAGCGAGTCGAGCACACCGAGCGCGCGGGCTGCGTCGGAGGCGTGCGCGGGTGCGTCGCGGCCGTGCGCAAATTCGACTTCGATGCCGCGCACGAACTCGGCGACGCGCGCCGTCAAGCGCGCGCGCGTTTCCGGCGACCAGCGCTCGGCGCGATGCTTGGCGTAAAACCAGCCGAGCCGCGCGTGGTGCACTTCGTCGCTCGCGATCGACGTGAATAGCGCGCGCAGCACCGGATCGGTCGCGCGCCGACGGCATTCGGTGAGCAGCGCCGCGGCCAGCGTTTCGCCCACGGCCGCGTATTTGAGCACGAGATAGTCGAGCTCTTCGATGTCGAGCGCACTCGGAATATCCGTGGCGAGGGTGGCGACGGGCACGCTGATCGTGACGTCACTGCCTTGGCATAGGCTTGCCATGCGCAGGCAGTAGTCCGCGTGCCGAATTTCGTCGCTGCTCACGCGCGCAGACGCCGCGACGAAATCGATTGGCGCTTCGGTCAGCGCGAGCGCGGAGGTGATTTGCGCGAACAACGCGACCGCGCTGTATTCGCCGGCCGCGAGCTTGACGAAGAAATCACGCGCCAGCCCGAGCGCTTCTTCGGGGTAACGCGCGCGCTCGAAATCCTGCCACGGAATCGGCCTGGCGTTCCGCGCGACGGCGCCGCGAATGGCGTCGTCGTGCACTTCGGCGAGCGGCGTTTGGCTCAGCTGTCGCGTGAGCTTTACGTCTGAAATTGGCGCGGTCATTGCGCCGGCTTGCCACCGCCACCGAAGGCTGCCGCGGCCAAAACGATGAAACCTGCAAAGCCAGCGCTCGGCGAGCTGCCGCCTGTACCCGACGCGCCGCCCATCATCACTTCCGCGCCACCGTGACCCGCGTTGCCATTCGTGCCCGCGATGCTCGTCGAGCCGGAAATCCCCGTCGTACCGCTCGCGCCGAAGTCGCCGCCGAACGCCGCGACTGCGAGCACGACATAGCTGCCGCCGATCGACGACACCGTGCCACCGGCGTGGCTGCCGCCGTTGCCGGCTTTGCCGGTCGTGCCGCCGCTGCCGCTCGCGCTATTGCCGCCGGAAGAACTGTCGTCCGAACTCGAGCTGCCGCAAGCGGTGAGCTCGAGTGGAATCATGCCGGCGACTGCGGTCCCGACCAAGAGACGAGGAACGATGGCTGTTCTGCGTGATCGCATGTTCATTTCTCCCTGCAGGCTTCGAATCGAGATTCGGAGCAAGCGCCGAGTCTAGACTGCATTCGTGAATCAGGGTTCGAGCTTCGTGCTCGCCCCGGGCATGATCGCATGGCCATGGTCTGTGCCAACTGTGCCGCTGTGTTCAGCAATCCAACCTAAATTCGGCGGTTTCGTGACGAAGCCCCGCCATCAGCAAAGGGTATCAGCAAAGGGCATGCCGAAGCGCGATGGCTGACCGATGTCGGCGTGTCAGCGCGAGCCGGAGTCGGCGCAGGGTGCGGCGTTGTCGGTGCGCGTCAGCACGCGCTCGGCGAGAAAGCGCGCGCCATCGAAGTGGCCTTCGACGGCGACGCGCAAGTCTTGGCGTGCGCAGCTCGGGTTGAGATTGGGGGTGCCTTGCTCGACGCAGACGCGCACTTTGCCGGGCGGATCGCCGCCTGGCGATTGTAAGTCGAACTCGGCGCCGCAGCCGCGCGTGCTTTTCAGCAACGTGCCCGGTGCAAACGTGCCCTCGAGCTGGATCAGCGGCTGGGAGCGACAGCGCGACAGATCTTCGAAGCATGCTTTCAGCGTATAGCTGAGCTGCGTCTGCCGCTCGGGATGCGCGAGGTTCACGTAGAGCACGGCGGCGCCGACGAGCGCAGAGAAGAACGCGCCGAGTAGCGCGTCGCGGCGTTTGGGATTCACGTTCTTCCCGCGAGGATGGCCGCGAGCCGCTCGAGGAACGGTTGTTCCGCGACATGCATTTTCGTCAGGGCAACCCCAAAAGAAAAAAAACTCGCGCGGTCGACCTCGGGAAATTCGCGCGTTTTTCCCGAACGCGGCGGCCATTCGAGCGTGAAGGTGTTGCTGCGAATCGAGCTCGTTTGAAGTTCGCCCGCGAGCGCCCAGGCGTAGATCAATTTGCCGCCTTTGTTTTTGACGGTGCCGAGATCGATCGCTTGGCCGTCGGGCGGCGCGCTGCCGAGCTCTTCGGCGAACTCACGGCGCGCGGCGGCGAACGGATCTTCGTCGCCGTCAATTTCACCTTTGGGCAAGAACCACGCGCCGTCGTCTTTCTTGGCCCAGAACGGACCGCCGGGATGCACGAGCAGCACTTCGAGCTCCGCGCTCTGGCGATAGAGCAGGATTCCGGCGCTGCGTTTCTGGGCCATCGCGAA
>DASYCL010000391.1:0-4371 GCA_036500245.1 Polyangiaceae bacterium
TTCGTCCGCGAAAGACCAAACCCAGGCCAAAAAGTTTGAGGAACAAACGCGAAACTCGTAACGAAAGCATGGGATTGCGGGATTTTTGCTCACAAAGCCGCTTCGATGGAGCCGCCTCGTCGGGGTGGCTACCGAGGGCGCGCCCCTCCGCCGCGGAACGCTTAACGCTTCTTAACCAGGCTCCCTAAATTTCCTTCACAGAGCCGAACCAGGTTCTTTCTCGAAGGAGAGAACCAGATGTTTGGATTTTTAGTTGGTACGGCGTGTTTGCTCGGACTCACGGCGACGGTCGCGCGCGGTCATCGTTATCACCATGCCTGCCATGGCGGTGGCTATGGCGGCGGGTTCCGCGCTCGCGGGTTCCGTCACGGTCGCGGCCGCTTCATTTTGAATCACTTGATGGACCGGCTCGACACGACGCCAGGTCAGGAAAAAGTGATTCGCGAAGCCGTCGATACGTTGATGGAAAAGATCTACGACGCACGGCGCGACTTCCGCGGCACGCGCCGTGACATCGCCGAAGCGATTCGCGCACCGAATCTCGATCGCGCCGCGGTCGAAGCGGTGTTCGATCGTCACGATCAGACCATCGATCACGTGCGCCAAAACGCGCTCGATGCATTCGCGCGCATTCACGACACGCTCGACGAGCGCCAGCGCCGCATCCTGGCGGACATCATCGAGACCGGGCCATTCGGGCATGGCTTCGGGCCGTTCCACTGAACGAAGCGACGCAGAGAGGAGCTTTCGAATCATGAGACGCAAAGCATTGATTTTCGTGCTCGCGGCGGGCGCCATCGCGGGCTTCACTTCGGGGCTTTGGGGTTGCCACTATCACGGCACTTCCGACCGCCAAGCCTTCGAAGATCACGTCGCGGACGTATGCACGCGGGCCGCTGCGCGCGAACGATCGCACGTGCAAAACCAGCCCTGATGCGATGGACAGCGCGCTCTTGAACAAACCTGACAGCGTTGAGCGGGGGCCGATGATACGCTCGGCCCCCTCGCTCATGACGGTTCACGTGCTGGTCATCGATGATGACGTTCGTTTGTTCGAGGTGCTCGACAGCTACCTCGCGCAAAACGGCGTCCGCTCGACGCACGCGCCGAACGGCCTTTCGGGCCTCGGCGCGCTCGAATCGGGCGCATTCGACGCGGTGCTCTTGGACGTGATGATGCCGGGCCTCGACGGCCTCTCGGTGCTGAAAAAAATCCGAGACAAGTCGAGGCTACCGGTGATCATGCTCACCGCGAAGGGCGACGAGACTGATCGCGTGGTCGGGCTCGAGCTCGGGGCGGACGACTACTTGGGCAAGCCCTTCAGTCCGCGTGAGTTGCTCGCGCGCTTGCGCGCCGTGTTGCGCCGCACCGAGCTCGATCCCTCGAAAGAGCATTTGACGGTCGGCGGTGTCAGCGTGGACGTCGGCGCGCGCCAAGCCACGGTGGACGGCAAAGTCGCGGATTTGACGGGCATCGAGTTCGATTTGCTTTTGGCGTTGATGCGCCGCGCTGGGCGCGTCGTGCCGCGCTCGAGTTTGCTCGAACAAGCGGGGCGCAGCGACGTCACCGTCAGCGATCGCACCGTCGACGTGCACATCTCGCATCTGCGCAAGAAACTATTCGACGATCCGCCGCGCCTGATCAAAACCGTGCGCGGCGTCGGTTACGTGATGGCGAAGGGCACCGAATGAGATTTCGGCGCTTCGTCAGCGCCCGTTTGCATCGCCAGCTGTTCATGTGGCTCGGCATCACGATCCTGTTCACGGGCATGGTGGTGAGCGCGGTCGTGAGCGCGCTGCGCCCGGATTCGTCGAGTATGGAAAGCGACGTGATCCGCATTCAGCGCTTCATCGGCGAGCGCTTTCAGCGCGTTTGGGATCAGCCAGCCGAGCGCCACGAGCTAACCGAAGACATCGCCAAGACGTTCGAAGTCGATCTGACGCTCTTCGACGCGAAGAAGAGCATCGTCGATCAAGTCGGTGCGCGCTGCGATATTCCGCAATTTTCGGTGATCATTCCGCGCAGCGGCGCGCAGCTCGGCACGCTCGCGGTCTGCATCGACAAGCGCCGGCGCGTGCCGGGTTTTACCTTCGTCTTGGCGATCGCGGCTGCGTGCCTCACGCTGTGGGGTGCTTCCGGCGCGCTCGCGCGTAAGCTCGTGCGGCCGCTCTCGGATTTGATTCGCGTCACGCGCGAGATTGGGTCGGGGAACTTGATGAGCCGCGTGCGGCTCGGCCGCCATCACATGGGCGAAGTGGGCGTGCTCGCCGATTCCGTGAATGACATGGCGCGCCGGATCGAGCGGCAATTGAACGATCAGCGCGAGCTACTCGCCGCGGTGTCGCACGAAATCCGAAGTCCGCTCGCGCGGCTCCGTGTCTTGGTCGAGCTCTTGCGCGGCAGTTCGGCGGACGCGGCCACGCTCGACAAAGTGGAGCGCGAGATCGTCGAAGTCGACGATCTGATCGGCAAACTCTTAGCCAGCTCTCGGCTCGACTTCGGCACTCTGAATTTGCAAGCGCTCGAGCCGTGCGAGTTGATTCAGCGCGCGATCGAGCGCGCGAATCTCGAGCCGACCGTGTGCCAAAACGAGGTTCCAGAAGCCAAAATCAAGGGCGATCCGACATTGCTCGATCGCGCGTTCGGTAACCTGCTCGAAAATGCGCAGAAGCACGCGGGCGGCGTGGAAAGTGTGGTCGTCTCGAAGCTCGACGGCAACGTCTGCCTTACGGTCAACGATCGCGGTCCCGGGTTCCCCGCCGAATCGCTGACGCGCGCGTTCGAAGCGTTTTATCGCGGGGACGGCTCGTCACATGGTTTGGGTTTGGGGCTCGCTCTGGTGCAACGCATCGCGCGCGCGCACGGCGGGCGCGCCTGGGCCGAAAATCGCGCGGATGGCGGCGCGAGCGTGCATTTCGAGATCCCCGAAGCAGCATGAATTTTCTGACGCACCCCGCGTTCTCGAGCTTCGAGCCGAGCGTTCGCGAGCGGCTCGTCGCGCGCGGAGAAATTCCGAGCCCGGACGAACTCGGCGCGTTGATGCGCGATGTGCCGAGCGCGCGCCAACCGTGGTTCGAGTTCGAACTTCAAGATGAGGCGCGTGTGCGCGCCGCGGGCGGCTTCGATCGTTACATCGCCGAAACAGCTCGGATCCCGACGCGCAAGGATTCGTTTCACGATCTATTCGGTGCCTTGATTTGGCTGCATTTCCCAAAGCTCAAAACCGCGATTCACCAGGTTCAACTCGCCGCTGAGCCGTCCGTGCGCGGCGCACGCCAACACGCCGCGACGCACTTTGACGAATCGGGCGTGATCGTCGCGAGCACGGATGAGCGCGTGTTTCGCGCGATCGCCGAGCTCGATTGGCCGGGATTGTTTTGGCAGCGCCGTGAAGCGCTCCGCGCGAGCACGCGCTTTCTATGTTTTGGTCATGGGCTACTCGACGCGCTGCGTGAGCCCCACCCAAAAATTCTGGGCATGGCTTGGTTCGCTCGAGTCAGCGCGGCACAGTTCGAGCTCGGCGCGAGCGAACTGCGTGGGTTCTTGGATCGCGAATTGTCCCAGCGCGCGTCGGCGTTTTTGTGCGAGCCGGCGCAGCTTTCGCCTTTGCCGGCGCTCGGCATCCCGAATTGGGCGAGCCCGCAAACGCCCGAGTTTTATGCAAACGAAGCCTATTTCCGCCGCGCGCGCCAGCGGCCGAAAGCAAGTACAGGAGCGAGCTTCGTCGAGCTCGCTCCCTAGAGAGGCTCAAGCGTCGCGCTCGACCCATTCACGCTCGAACCAAGAAAACACGACGTGAAAAGCGCGCGCCGTATCCTCGGTCTCGTTGCTGGTCGCAAAGACTTCGCAGAATTCGCTGACGGTGGCGCCCTGCGTGGCGCGCGCGAGCGCGGCGAACTCGAGCGGGGCGAGCGCTTCGTGCTGCACGGCGTAGCGTTTGCGATAGACGGCAACGCCGACCTTTTTCGTGTCTTCGCCGCGCATGTCGGCCCAGGCATCCCCAGCCAAAATTCCAGGGAACGAGGCGAGTGCGCCAGGATCCAGCTCGAGCAAGCTGAACGCTTGGACGAAACGCAAACGCGAGTGCGGAAAGCGCGCTCGGTCGATCGCGTGGGCGAGCGCGATCGCGCTCGGGTCGGGCGCAACAAGGGCGCGAAGGCGCGCCCATTCGAGCCGCGCGAGATCGACTAGGGCGGGAGAAGGAGAGCTTTGCTCGGCGAGAAAGGCCGCGAAGTGACGGCCGACGCGCTCGACGGCGGGGTGCTCCGAAGGACGCTGCGCCACGTATTGTAACCCGAGCCGCTCGAATTCTGCGTCGCCGAGCGCGAGCTTCGTGCGCTCGAACACCGACGCGAGCGCGCCGAGCAAACG
>DASYCL010000392.1:0-6569 GCA_036500245.1 Polyangiaceae bacterium
CCGCGGCGGACACGGCATCTTCGTCGCTGCCTGCCTCGGCGAACTCGGACTCGCTCGCCGGCGGCTCTTCCGAAAGCGCGCGGAACTCGCTGATCAGCTTCGCGTCCGCTTTGAGCAAAGCCAGGAGCTGCTTGCCGATCAGCGCCACGTTGTTCTCGACCACGCTGGCGCGTTTCTGCGTCAAGTTGTAACCAACGACCGCTGGAAGCGCGACGATCAGTCCGACGCCGGTTGCAATGAGCGCTTCCGAGATCGCCACGATCACGTTGCCCATCGCGGCCTGATTGCCGCCTGCGCCGCTACTACCGAGCATGTGAAAGGCTTGAATCACGCCGATCACCGTGCCGAACAAACCCAAGAACGGCGCGTTGTTGCCGAGCGTGCCGAGCCAAGTGAGGCCGCGCTCGAGATCGCCGCGCTTCCTCATCAGCGAAGCATCCAGCGCTTCCGAGACCGAGTCGGGTCCGCCGTCGAGCCAACCCAAGACGGGCAGGATGACTTCAGCTTCGATCGACTTGTTGCCCTCGAGCAGCCGCTGAGCGCCGCGACGATCGCCGGCTTTTAGCAGATCGAGCAGACTATCGGCGAGCGCGTCTGCGTTGCCGGAGTGAGTGCGAAAATAGATCCAGCGCTCGAACATGATGGCGATCGAAAACATGGACAGCGCGACGAGCAGGTACAGCACCCACGACGCGCCCATCAGTGCGAATTTTTCGAGACTGGTTATGAGCATGTGCCTGTTCCTTCACAGTTGAATTCAGTGACGAAAAGCCCCGCGCCGCCGCCGTCAGCGTCGATATCGAGCAGCCGGCCGATCTTGTGTAAGACTTGTTGTCCGTCGACATAGAGAGAGAAGCTGAAGTTCGCTACCGGTGCGCCACAGGCGCTGAACATATCGACGTTGACTTCGTACAGGCCCGGCTCGGGGTCGTCCGACCACGCGATGTCTTCTTCCCGGTAATTGTCTTGCACGCAGCCAGAGTTCGAGTCGCGGTCGAGCAATCCCGATCCGGGCATGGGCTCGCCGGCGTCGGGTCCGGCGTCGTAGGGCGAGCCGGTGTTGGGGTGCTTCGGCGACTCTTGCTTGCCGCTCGGGCTCGTCAGGCGAAGATCCAGATCAGCCGCGGAATCCCAGGTCAGCGAGGCAACGACGTGACCGTCGGGCAAGAATGAGGAGAGCTCGAGCAACTGCTCGAACGACTGACTGAAGCGTCCATGCGTGTCGGAGGCGGCGAGCAAGAGCGAGTATGAACCAGCCGGGATCGTGCGCGCGAAGTCGATGCTCGTGCCCCACGTGAGATCGAAGTTCTGTGTGGGATCGGGAACACTCGTCGGGACGATCCAATAGCCAGTGCCGAGCCCCTTCAAGGCCACTGCCACCGACGGCGAGTCGATCCCGGCCAACCCGGTAACGCCCTTGCCGACGGTGCCCGCCATAAACGCCAAATTGTGAATCGAGACGTTCGACACGGGCGTGACCGAGCTATCTGCCGCGGGGAAAGAGCCGCGGATGAATTGACCCATTCGGCCCGAGTTCGAATCTTTGACCATGATGGGTTGGTCGAGACCAAAAGGGGCGTCGGCCGAAGTACCACATGCGGCGAGCAAGCTCGGCAAAAGGGCGCACACGGCGATTGGGATCGAATGCGACCTCATAGCTCCCCCTGCAGCCGAATCGTGACGATGTTGTTCTTGCGATCGATCGGCACGCCAAGGCTGCTCCGCGCCATCGAATCGCCGATGATGTCCCACTCGCCGACGAGCCGCGCGCGCTTCGCGACTTGAACGCCAATCAGGGGTGCGTACGTCTTGACCGACTCGGTCAAAGGCAGCGTGCGGCCCGAGCGCTTCTCGAGCACGTCCGAATCCGGATCGTAAAAGTCGTAGCGAAAGCCCGCGATGGGTTCGACCGGAGCAATCCCCGGGAGACTGAACTCCTGATAAATCTCTGCGTAGTAACCGAATTCGCGCACGTCGTAGCCGGTCGTCACCGGGTCGGCGATGAACACGTTGCGATCCATATTCGACGCGACGCTGATTTCGCCAAACACATGCGTCTGGCCTAGAACCGAAGAAAATTCGACGCCGAAATCGCCGCCCACGAGCCAACGAGAGAAGTTGACCGAGGGGGTGCCGGCCGTGCCAGGAATACCGATGAGTTCGCTCGGCTGGAGCAAGCCATCTTCTACGAGGTTGTCGCGCCAGGCGACGCTGTTCTTGGTCGGATCCGTGCCAGGCCGAAACCCTTTGCCGTTCAAGACCGAAGCTCCGGCGGTGACGGCAGTGTCGTGCGGTAAATTCACCTCGATGCCGACGCGACCGAGTAGGTCCTTGTGAGAATTCGGATCTTGCAACACGAAGCCAGTGCGATCGCCGATCGGTTGACCATTGACAGCGGCGACCGAGTAACGAAACCACGCGATTTGCCCCATCAACTCCACGCCCAAATCAGGCTCTGAGGGAAAGAACTCGCGTGAGGCATAAGAGCGCTCCATGAACGGCCGCGCGCGCGGGGATTCGACTACTTCACGCCCGAACGGATTGTCGAACAAACCGAGCGCGGTGCGCACAAGAGGGTGATGCTCGGCGTCGCGGTAAGCGAGCGAAACCTCTGCATGCTGCAAGCCGATCGATGGGCCTTTGACGGTGTTGGCGTCGAATTCGACCATCGCGCCGCCGTATTCCCAGTCGCGCTCCAGCTTCAGGCGCACGCGCCGCAGCAAGAAACGATTTTGATTCGTCGGCGCGCCGCCGATGAAGAGCTGATCCTCGGAATCTTGGTGAAACTCGTATTGGGATTGGATGTAACCGCGAACCTTGAACGGCGCGACGTCCGCGTGAACCGGTCGAGCCGCAGCGGGCGCGACCGGCGCCGGCGCTTGCTTGGTCGCCTGCGCACTCTTCATCTCTTTCAATTGCCGCTCGAGCTCGGTGATGCGCGTATCCTGCTCGTCCAAATCCGCCCGCTGCATTTCGACGACCTTCGCCAAATCGGGGGCAGACCCCGCCGCGGCAGCAGCTGGCGCTGTCGGTGCTGTCGGCTCTGCGACTGCGGGCGCCGGTGGCGTTGCGGGCACTGGCTGCGGCGGCGCGGCTTGCGCCGAAGCGGTGCCGGCGAGCGCGACCGCCGCAGTTGCGGCCACGGCCGCCAAGAGATGCCTATTCACGAATACTCCGAGTCTCTGAATACTTGCTGCAAAGCCGGAGCGGCGCAGATCACGCCACCCCGGCCTCGCTCGAACTAGGTTTCGAAGAAAAGCAGGAACCAACTACGGCAGCGCGGGCAGAGTCGCCGGCAAGTGGAAGTCTTGCGCCGGCTGACAGCCGCCCTCGACACAATGATTCAGGAACTGAACATCGTTGGTCGGAGCGCAGTTGTAGCAGCCATCCGGTCCATTGCAGTCCACAGCGCCGCCTTCACCGGCCATGCCTGTCTCGGTCGCGCCAGCGGCTCCGCCCGATCCAGCAGTTGCGCTCGTGCCGCCCTTGCCAGCGCTGCTCGTGCCAGCCGCGTTCGTGCCGCCATTGTTCGTGCCAGCGTGACCCGCCGCGCCACCGCTGCTCGTGCCCCCAGTCGGAGTCGCTTGATTGTCGTCGTCACCACTGCTGCAACCTTGAGCGGCCGCGAATGCCAGCACCCCAAAAGCAAGTGCCGAGAATCCGAATTTCTTTGATCTCAGGAGAGACATCACATCACCTCGCAAAAGCCGTAATTGCACGCCGTGGCAGGCGCGGTGCAGTCGGCCGCCGTAGTGCAGGCCGTGCACGTCGTCGAACCGGTCGCCTTTTTGTCGAAATAACAACTGCAAGCTTGGTCCGGCTGAAACGAACTCATCGGACCGATTTCCGCGTCACGCGACACGTGCATCGCGCAAACCGGAGTTACGGAAGCTTTCACTTCCGCGTCGATGATGTCGGTCGTCGGGGCGGCGAGCCCGTCGAGCACGGACTTCGCCGCAGCACTCGGCACGCCGCCGGTCACCTTGGCGATCGCGTGGATCGGACCCCACACATCGTAGCGACCTTCGCGAACGTTGGTCTTGTCGTGCGTACCCGACGCCGAGTCGGGGTAGAACGCGCACGTTTGACCGGTCGCCTGGAAAGCGAGTTTGGAAATCGTGGCGGTGTTTGCGTCCGCGTCGCCCGACACCAAGATACCGAGCGACCCGGCCGGGCCGCCACCGATCGCGGTGATAACCGCGCCGGAGCCACCTTCATCTTTGCCGATCCACTTCGAGGCATCGACGCCGATCGCTTTGCCGAGCATTGCTTGCGTGCCCGACTTGTTGTTGCGGATGAAGAAGTTCGTCGACACCGGTGGAGTAGAAGTATCGAACTTCGCGATCCACGGAAAATCCGAGGGGATCCCGGTGCCGACGCCACCGAGACCGACCGCCACGTACGCTGCTGCCGCGGTGATGGTCGTCGGCGCAGTCGTGTCGCTTGCCGGCACCACGAAGTTCATCGATTGAACGAAGAAGTCGTGGAAGTCCTGAACCGAAGCGGTCGTGAGCTGATCCGCCGTGACGCCCGGACAGGTCGTCGGAAAGACGTCCGACACACCGATGTCGCTGTGCTGGGTGGTGGCCGTCAGCGTGCAGGAAGCGCCGGTCACACCAGTCGTCCCGTTGAAGTAAGTGAACGTGCCGGGCGTGAGCGCAGTGCCCAGCGCGGCAGCGACACCCGTGCAAGAGCCCTGACCGCTGTAGATGATCGTGGGCGAGGTTGCACTGCCCGAGAGCGCCACCGCGAGCGGTCCCCATACCGGGGCCGAGGCGGTCGAACCGTAGATGTAAACCGGATTGGTCAGCGATTCACAAGCCGTCACCGCTTGCGCGGACGCCTTGTTGTCGAACATGCCGTGAGCAAGCAGGCCCACTGTCGCTACTGTCGCGCACGAGGTCAGCGCGCGTCTCGTCAATTTGTTTAGTCTGCGCATTTTAACTCCGTTTCCTCTGAAAATTATTGCGAGGAGCGCGCGGACCGTATCGGCGCGTTGTGGCTTCCACATGACCGGGTAGTAACGATTTCCGCCACTGCCTGTGATGTTCTCGTAATGTGTGCATGTTGTTTCAATGCCAATCGCCTCGATTTACCTCAATTGATGACGATATTGAACGCACTACGCATCGGATTCGAGACAATGAAAGACAACTCGGTGAACGCGCGCACTCTCTCTGCAGTACGTGACGCTTCTGTGTCTCATTGGGAAAATGACCGTGACTACCCGACAGCATGCGCGCAAAAGGACGAACTTCGGTTCCGAGCGTTGAGGACCAAAAGTCGAGCCGAGCGGAAACACAAAAGCCCGGAGAGGCAGCGCTCGGCCGCTTACGCGGAAACGGAGCGCGGCAGCAGACGCTACGCTTCGGCCGATTCCGCCATCGGGCTTTCCGCGAAGCGATAGCCGACACCGCGAACGGTCTCGATATAGTCGCGCGCGGCGCCCATTTTCTCGCGCAAGCGCTTGACGTGGGCGTCCACTGTCCGGGTCGAGATCTTGGTTTCGATGCCCCAAACTTGGTCGAGCAAAGCGCCGCGGGACTGAACTCGATTGCGACACTCATAGAGCGTGACTAAGAGTTTGAATTCCAACGCAGTCAGTTCGACTTCTGCGTCCTGAACCCAAACTCGATGTGCGGCGCGATCGATGCGCAGATTACCGAACTCGATACTTGCAGTTTCCCCTTGCGGAGACTCTCGGCGGCGCAGCACGGCCCGAATCCGCAAGACGAGTTCGCGAACGCTGAACGGTTTCGTAATGTAATCGTCCGCCCCAATTTCGAAGCCGACTACGCGATCGATCTCTTCACCGCGAGCCGTGAGCATTACCACCGGCAGCATGCGCGTGGCAGGATTGTCCTTGATTGCGCGACACACCTCGGTTCCAGGCATGTCCGGCAACATCAGATCTAAAAGCACGAGGTCCGGAATGCGCTCGCGTAGCAGCCGCAGCCCGTCCACGGCTCGCGCGGCTTCGACCACTTCGTGTCCAGCGCTTTTCAGATTGTACTCGAGCACCTGCCGAATATCGGCTTCGTCCTCGATCACCAAAATTCGAGCCATCTGCGTGGCCCAGCGAAGTAGCCGAAGGATGTGACCGCGAAGTGACGAATCAGTAGCAGGTCAGTGCTGGCGCGTCCGGCAACCCGCACAAGTGCGCATCGTTCTGCAAACAAGGATGGAGCGTGTTGTGCGCGGTCGAGGCGAAAAGCACCACGCATGCGCACGTGCGATGTCAGGCGGCGGCTCAACGTCAGTTCGCGTCGTCGAACAAGCGTCGAACTGGCGCGTGCTCCGTATCGGACGGCTTCGCGTCCGCAACCACGGCGCATTGCATGGCAGCTCGGCCGCGCTCGCGACGATCGTCGTATTGAATCGCCGACGGCGCCCGAAGGGATGAGCCGCCGTTGCCTGTGCCGGCGCCGCGCCATTTCCGCGGCCGCCACCCGGGGTTTGACAGCGCCACGGCGTTCGCCGACTGTCGGGCAACGTCGGGCGCTCGCTCCGGCGGCCGGAGGATTTCGATGCGATCTTGGTATGCGGTCTTGTTCTTGTCGCTTTGCTTG
>DASYCL010000393.1:0-4578 GCA_036500245.1 Polyangiaceae bacterium
TGGGTGCTCGACGCCTGCCATCCGGCGGGCACGAGCAACGCCTCGACTTGCGATGTCGATGAAGATTGCTGCGGCGGCACTGGCCCGAACAAGACCGGCGCCTGCCGTCTCGACACGCCGGTCTCGAATCCACCGACGCGACATTGCCAAGCACTGCCGCCGGTAGGTCAGTGTGAAGCCGCCAATGCCTCGTGCGGCTCCACTTCGGATTGTTGTCCTGGGCTCGTTTGCGTTGGCGCGGTTTGCGAGGTTCCACCGCCGGTGTTGGTAGTGAGCCCAGCCAACTACGAGCGCATCTATCAAGCCGATTGCCCCGACGGCACGAAGCCCGTGTGGCGCTTCTTCGATTGGAAGACCACCACTCCGGCAACCAACTCGGCGCTCGAGTTTTATGCCGAGACCGCGGCTGATCCGGGCAGCTTTCACACGTTACCGCAAGCGCCGAACGCGGTCGTCGTCGATGGCGTCGCGCGCCTCGCCATCGTGAAGGGCGCGCCGGTCGTGGATTGGACGGGCGTGGACGTCGACGAGAAATTCTCGATGCTCAACCCGCTGGTAAAGTCTCAGGAGCTATTGAAGATCACCGTACGCTTCATCCCCAACGACGAACGCACGCAGAGCCCGATCTTGAACGATTGGCGCCAGGTCTACAGCTGCGTGCCCGCGGAATGAACCAGCCTCGCATGCCGACGGGATCGCAATGCGCAGCCTGCGGCGCGTTGCTGGCGCTCGCATTTGCCGCAGCGACGGCATGTTCGTCGAGCTCGAACGATCATCCGCCCGCGATCAGCAGTGGTGGCGACACCGCGCTCGGTTCCGACAACGGCGGCGCCGGTAATTCGGGCACGAAAGGCAGCAGCGCGGGTCAAACGAGCGGGGGAGCAAACGCTCAAGCGGGCGCCACCCCGGGCGAGGCGGGCGCCGGTCCCATATTCGAAAGCGATGCCGGTCCAGGTCGACCGCCACCGGGTGACCCGAAGTGCAACGAGCTGGCCAGCTGGTCCGGCGCCATGGCGCTCGACACAGTCTCGACCGCCGCCGACGAGACGCTGCTCTCGATCACTTCGGACGAACTCGACTTGGCGTTCCTGCGCGACGGCGCGCTTTACGTCGCGCATCGTGAGGACGCGAGCGGGACGTTCGTCGTCGGCGATGCAGTCTCGATTCCGAGCGGCTGGAGCGCCGACGAGGGCGTCGCACTGAGCGCGGACGGCAAACGGCTCGTGTTCGTCAGCAGCGATCAAACGATGCTCGGCGAAACGACGCGCACGGCGCGAGACGCCGCATTCACAGGCCACGTCGATCAAACGAACTTTTCGCTCTTGAACCAAGCGAGCAGCTACTCCGGCAATATTTTCGCGGCCCCAGCGCTTTCGCCGGACGATCAAGAGTTGTTTCTCAGCTCGACCGCGCCGAGCGGTGGTTCCACTGTCGTGGTAGCGACACGCGCGACCGACCAAACCTGGACTTCACCGCTCAGGTTGAGCGAAGCGCTCGACGGCGCAGCCGGGATGCGCCGTTTGCCGACCGGCGTTTCGGCAGACGCGCGCACATTGTTCTACTTCAACGAAGCGACCATGAAAGAGGAAGCACGCTGGCGCGATACGGCGATGCTCGTTTCCCCGCTATACGACATGGTCGACTTGGGTACGCGACGCGGCGCGCAGCCCAATTCGGCTTGCGACAAGCTTTACTCCGAAGCAGCTGGCGATCTGGTCGTCGAGCACGACTGAAATCAGTCGCCTGAATTTGCGGGCGCACGCGACGCGAAGAGCCGTGTATCAACCCGCGGAGTGACGCTGACAACGACGCACAACGTCCGGCGCCCGCTCACAAATCTACGATCTTTCCGGCGCTTCGCGTTAACCGCGACCCGCTCGCGTCCGTCTATCCGGATCGGAGCGTCGCATCATGATTCGTCTTTTCGTGTTGGCTGCCTTGGGCTTTTGCACGGTGTCGCTGGCTGGTTGTTCCAGTGCAGACGAGCCACCGCCGCCCGTAGGCATCGAAACCAGTGCCGAGACCAAGCCAGCGCCCGGGCCGACCAACGACACTTGCCAAGACCACGAGGAAGGCTGCCCTTGCGACGATCCGGGCCAAGTCGTCGACTGTGGTCGCATCAAACGCGTCGAAGGCAACTACGTGTGGTGCGCGACTGGCCACCAAACGTGCACGATGGACGGCGAGTGGGGTAAGTGCACCGGCGATCAAATCGACACCAGCACCGGCTCTTGATTTCGTCGCGCTAACGCTGACGCGGCAAGAATTTGCGATCGAAGAGACGCACGCGACGCACCAACAAATCCAACAAGAAAATCGCGATCGCCGCGAGCACGAAGCGGTTCCAAAGCGGGCTGTAGGAAACGATCTTTTGCCCCGCCGGATCGAACACACGCTTCGGTTCGGGATCGATCGCGCCGCCGCCTGCGATGGTCGCGCGCGTCAAACGATCGATGTCCGGATCGAAGCTCGCGTACTCGCGTGGATATGGATTCGTGACGTGGCCGTAGCTGGTCGCGAACGGTTTGAGCTCGCCGTTTTCGCCCGCCTTGGCGTGCTCCGCCCGCAGCAAGAAAGAACCGTATTGATCGAGCGGGAAATTGGCTTCGTAGCGTCCCGGCGCGGTTTGCTGCATCGCCACTTCGCGACGTGAGCCGGCCGTGCCAGGCCCCGTTACGATCAGCTTGGACACGATGCCGTTGTCGAAGCGTTCGTCAGGCGTGAACGCGTCGACGACCGCGTGCACGTCCGAGCCGAGCATCTCGGTTTTCATGTCGAGTTCGCGGTGGTGCTTCACGCGCATGTGCTCGCGCACGAGCTGGCCCCAGAATTTGGAAAAGCCCGACCAGCGCAGCCAATCAATCGACCAATTGTTCTTGACGTCACTCGTCCAGGCCAGCGCCCAGCCGAGCCCGGCGCGCCAGCGCGCTAAAATCGGATCGCCGCGCTCGCTTTGCAAGACGAGCTGCGCAGGCGGCGGCTTGAGCTGGGTCGCGACGTAACCGTGTAAGAGTGGCGCCGCGTTGATCGCGATGCCTTTCAGGAAATCGGCGGGCGCGACTTGCTCCACCGGAAACCAATCTTCGACCGCGGCTTGCTGCGCGATGAGCTCGGTCTCACGCGTGAAGATCTTGGGCAAACTGTTGGGATCGGGCACTGCGTGGAAACGGCCGCCACCCGTGTCGGCGATCATGCGGAGCAAATCTTGGTTCGCGCCCTCGCCGAGCCCGACCGTCGTCACCGTGATCGACTCGGACAGCATCGCTTGCACCAAATCTTTGATGCCCTGACTCGGAGCTTGGCCGTCGGTGAGCAAGATCACGTGTTTCTTCCGGGCCTGAACCACGGACAGATCGCGGTACGCCATGTCGAGGCTCGGAAAAATCTCGGTACCGCCACCCGGCTGGATGCGCTGGATGTCGTTTTGAATGCGGCTGCGATAACGCGCCGGCTGCATCTTCACGTACACGACCGGCGTCGAATCGAACGCGATCACCTCCAGCAGATCGTCACCTTGAAGCGTCGAGAGCGTGGCTTTGCACGCCGCCTTCGCCATCTCCATGGGTAAGCCCGTCATCGAGCCCGAGCGATCGATCGCCAGCACCATGGCCACGCCCGGCATCTCCTTGCGGTGCTCGGCGTCCATCCGCACCGGTAAAAGCCGCTCGATCGTGGAGTGTGCCCAGCCGCCCAGCCCGTAGCCGGCTTCGCCACCCGCAAACAAAAAGCCGCCGCCCAAATCACGCACGTAACGCTCGACCAACTCCTGCGCGGGAAGCGGGAAAGCGTCCGCCGGCACATCCGAGACGATCACGAAGTCGTAGCGCTCGAGCTCGCGCAACGAAGCCGGGAACGCAGCCGGCGCGCGCACATCGACGTCGAACTGCTGCGCGTTCAGCGCGCTCATCAAGTAGCTCGCGCGTTGCGGCTGACCTTCGACGTAGAGCACCGTCGGGCGGCCGGGCACATCGACCGTGACGCTAAACGCGTTGTTGTCGTGAAATGTGTCTTGGCTGATGTCATCGAGCTTGAGCGCGTACGTCACTTCGCCGCCGACGCGCACGACGGACTGAAACTTCAGCTCGTTGCGCCCGGGCGTGAGCTCGAGGTCACGCACGCCGTCCAGGCCATTCAGCGCTTCGCCCTGAAAAAGCCGAGCTTTCGCGTGCGCCGCTCGACTCGCGTAGACGTCGGCGACGACTTCGAAACTCTGTCCGACATCGACCTTATCCGGCACCGTGAGCGAACGAACCGCGACCTCACCGGGCGGCGGGCGGCGGTACGGCACGGCGTACAATGTCACGCCAAAACCGTGTGCGCGGTTTGCCTCTGCCAACAAATCGCCGTCGGTTTCGAGGCCGTCACTGAGCAGCACAACGCGCTTCAGATAGCCCGGCGGGAACAAACCGTAGGAGAGCGCGAGCGCGGCGCGAATGTCGGTACCCGCCCCGAGCGGCTTGCCGTTCGCGTCGCGATGACGAAGCTCAGCGACGTTCGGCAACGCCAGATGCTCGCCTTGATAGATATCTATCAGTCGCGGACGTTCGGCGAAGGTGACGACCTTGAGCTGATCGTCAG
>DASYCL010000394.1:0-2153 GCA_036500245.1 Polyangiaceae bacterium
CGGCAGCTCGCCGATCTCGTCGAGGAACAGCGTGCCGCCGTCGGCCTCTTCGAACAGCCCGCGGCGATCGGCGACCGCGCCGCTGAAGGCGCCGCGCACGTGGCCGAAGAGCTCGCTTTCGATGAGATTTTCCGCGATCGCGCCGCAATCGACCACGACGAACGGCTGGCTCGCGCGGACCGATGAGTCGTGAATCGCTCGCGCGACGAGCTCTTTGCCCGCGCCCGTCTCGCCTTGGATCAAAATCGTGGTGTCGGTCGGCGCGACCTTCTCCAAAATCGCATAAAGCCGACGCATCTCCACGCTGACGCCGAGCACTTCACCGAAGCTATGCCGCGGTGACAGCTCGACCAGCGAGCGCTCGTTGCTTTGTGAAACCAAAAGCACGGTCGCACCCACCCGCACCTTGGCACCCGCGCTGAGATCGGCGTCGCGCACGCGCACGCCGTCGACGAAAGTTCCATTCGTGCTCCCAGAATCGACCAAGCGCGCTGCCGCGCCGGCCATGCGCAGCTCACAATGGAAGCGCGACACGGTGCGATCTTTGAGCGGCAACTCGTTGCTCGGCGCGGTGCCGATGCGCATGCCCGCGGGCTCGAGCGCACGCCGGAGCCCTGTATCCGGCCCCTCGACGACGACCAGCTCCATGCGCGGATATTCGAGTTTCGCCGGTTGATCCATCACCTGCGTGGTGACGTCGCTGGGCTGATCGCTCATTCGGGTTCCTTAGTCGCTCGCCGCTCTTCCTCGCACGCCCGCGAAGAATTCATAAGCTTCTGATTTAGCACGCTGTTTCTCGCGCAAGCTCCGGGAAGTGATGGCGCACGCCGAGACAGCGCGGCCCCGCACGCCGCGCTCGAACCGGCCCGCCGCTCGCGAGTGCGGTTCCGAACACCGCACCGGCCCCGCGAAGTAGCTGAATTTAGCGGTTTTTGCAGCGTTCCGCTGCTGGCACACGGCCTGCTTAGGGCGGTCATCAGCGCAACACACAGCGCGAAACCGGATGAGCCAAGACCTGCCCACGCAAAATCACAGCAACTCGAACGCGGATCCGGACATTGCGCAGCGAATGCCCGCGCTCGAGCTAGTCCGAATCGAGAAAAGCTTCGGCGGCGTGCGCGCGCTGCGCGGTGCGAGCATGACCGTGCTGCCCGGCGAAATCATGGGCTTATGCGGCGAGAACGGCGCGGGCAAATCCACGCTGCTCAAAGTGCTCGCCGGCGTGCACGGCTTCGGCAGCTACTCGGGGGACTTGATCGTCGGCGGTCAGTTGCAAAAGCTCCACCGCCCGATTGACGCCCGTCACGTCGGGATTGCCGTGGTGCATCAAGAGCTGATGCTCGTACCCGAGCTCACCGTCGCGCAGAACCTCTTGCTCGGCCGTGAACCCCGGCGCTTCGGCTTGGTGGACGAAGTGCAGCTCGAGTCGAGCGCGCGCGCCGATCTCGCGCGCTTCGGTTTCGCCGACCAAATCGACGTGACCAAGCCCGTGGGCGAGCTTGGCATCGGCTTGCAGCAAATCCTCGAAATCGTCCGCGCGCTGTCGCTCGATGCAGAGATTTTGATTTTGGATGAGCCGACCGCGGCACTGACCGGCCAAGAAGCGCGCCTTTTGCTCGGTTGGCTGAAGCAATTGCGCGCCGCCGGCACGACCTGCATCTACGTGTCGCATCGCCTCGACGAGGTATTCGAGCTGTGCGACCGGGTGACCGTGCTGCGTGACGGCCGCACCGCGGCGACGCTCGTCACCAGCGAAACCACGCCTTCGCGCGTCGTCGCCGAGATGGTCGGTCGCAACGTGGATTTGCAGACGCGCGCCGCGCCGCTGACGGGCGAAGCCAAAAAACCAATCCTCACGCTGAACAACTTCAACGTGCACCGCTTGCCGGCGAAGACCGAGCACAAATCGGAAGACGCCGAAGAACGTCGCTTCGTCGTCTCGGGCGTCTCGCTCAGCTTGCAGCCCGGCGAAATCGTGGCCGTGTGCGGCGCGATGGGCTCGGGCCGCACCGCGCTGCTCTCGGCCTTGTTCGGCTGCGCGCGCGCCGGCTCGAGCGGCGAAGTCTTGCTCGACGGCAAAGTCGCCGTGCTCGACTCACCGATTTCCGCGATTCGTCAGGGCTTCGCCTTCGTGCCCGAAGATCGCAAAGGGC
>DASYCL010000395.1:0-2554 GCA_036500245.1 Polyangiaceae bacterium
GCGAGTAGTAAAGCCAGCCGCCCGCGCATTGGGCGTCAATGATGCGCAATGTCGTGTGCTTCGATCACAGCCTCACGCGATTCTACTTCCGCCGCAGAGTTCGACTGTCAGGCGATGAACCGCAAGAGCGCACTCACTCCCTAGTAATAGAGAGCACGCGGACTCACCGAAGCTCGAACAGCGCTTTGCGCTGCTCGAGCAAATGCTGGGGCAGCTCCGCATAGACATCCTCGAACAGCGACGCGCGAGCTGGCGGCGGCTCGCACTCGACCCGCGCAATCGCTGCTTCGATTTCGGCCCCGAGCTCCGCGTTGATTGCCCCCGCACGCGCACCGTCGAGCGCATTATCGGCGCCGAGCTCGGCGGCCAAGCGCGCGATCGGATCGCGCGCCTTCCACGCCGTGACTTCGAGCTCGGAGCGATACAGCGTCGGATCGTCGCTGGTCGAATGCGGACCGATTCGATACGTCACGCACTCGAGGAACGTCGGACCAAGGCCTGCGCGTGCGCGCTCGGCGGCGCGTTGAAACGCGACGAACAGCGCGCACACGTCATTGCCGTCCACGCGCTCGGCCGGCATGGCGTAACCGAGCGCCTTCTCTGCGAACGTGCGCGTGTTGCTCTGGCGCGACGCGGGCGTGCTAATCGCCCATTGGTTATTTTGGCACACGAAAATGCAAGGCACGCCAAAGACCTGCGCGAAGTTCAACGCGGAATGAAA
This sequence comes from Polyangiaceae bacterium, assembly GCA_036500245.1. Lineage (GTDB taxonomy): Bacteria > Myxococcota_A > Polyangia > Polyangiales > Polyangiaceae > PMG-095. Next base: position 722 of record DASYCL010000395.1, read on the forward strand.
ATCCGCCGAGCTCGTCGCGCCGTCACCGAGGCACGCGGCGCTGATCATGCTCTCTCCACGAAGCTTCGCCGCCCACGCGGCGCCGACCGCGTGTGTGAGCTGTGTCCCGATGCAGCTCGACCACGACACCACGTTCACCGCGCGACCGCTCATGTGACTCGGCATTTGGCGACCCTTGAGCACGTCCCGCTGATTGCCGAACGCTTGCGCGATGTACGTCTCGAGCGAGAAACCGCGCACCAGCATGACCGAACTCTCACGAAGCGCGGGGAAGATCCAGTCGGCGTCAGCCAATGCAAAGCCGAGCGCGACCGGCACGGCTTCTTGCCCCGTGCAGCTGCCGTAAAATCCAATCCGGCCTTGGCGCTGCAGCGCTTGCATGCGTGTGTCCAAGAGCCGAACGCGGCACAGCGCGCGATAGAAATCGAGCCGCAGCGTCAGCGCGATTTCACCGTTCATGGCGCAGTTTCGAGCGCGGCCAAAGCTTCACGCACCGTTTCGGGATCGGCTTGCGCTGGCGTCATGCGGCGTAAAATCGGGCGAGCTTCGCGAATCAGCGCGCGACCGGCCGCGGCCACCGCGATCGTCCGCGCGTCACGGGTGAAGGCGGAGAGACCGCGCAAAATCGCGGTCTTGGCTTGCTCGTCACCGAGCCGCGCCAAGGCCACTCGCGCGTGCCACGACAACGGATCGCGAAACAAACCAAAAAAACCGAACGCGCGCCGGCGGAGCGCGGCTCGCGCCTCAGTCAGCTGCAATTCGCCGGCGAGCTCGAGCGCAGCTTGCTCGTCTTCGAGTGACGCCACGCGGTCTTCTTTCTTCACCACCGCGCAGATCACTTCCGCGCCGTTCGCGTCTCCCACGCGCGCGAGCAAGATCGCTGCTGCCAGGCGCACACTTGCAACGTCATCGCGCAGAGCAGCGCGCGCGCGCTGACGAAGTGGTTCGGGTAGCAGAGCGCCGTCCGCGACGACGTGTTCTTCCGCCAAGCGATAGGCGATTTGCCGCACCTCGGCGTCTGTGTCGCGCGTGGCGTCAATCAAGCGTTCGAGCAGCGTCGCGTGACACAAGCGATTTTGCGCGATCAACGCTTGAAAACGCAGCTCCGGAGCGTCGTCTTTGCGCGCTGCTTCGAGCAGCTGCATCACTTCCTCGTCGCACGCATCCGCAATTTCCCCGAGCGCGGCGAGCGCCATCTCACGCACTTGAACCGGCGCGGTGCGCGCGGCATCGAGCAGCGTGTCACGTGATTCGGTGGCGTGCGCGTCGCCGAGAGCGAGCGCCGCGGCGGCGCGCACGTGCAAATCTGCGTCACTCGTCATCACTTCAGAGAGCGCGGCGAGGGCTCGCTCGCGGGCGTCAGTTTCGGCCAGGCGCGCCAGATCGCGCAGCGCGGAGAGGCGTGTCTCGTTCTTGGCGTGACCGAGGTCGCGGAGCGCCGCTTCGAGCGTTCGGGGCAACGAGCGAATGGCGAACATCGGACGCGAGCTTAGCAGGCAAAGTCTGGCCTGGCGCGGCCGCCAGGCGCCGGATTTCCCGGGTCAGCCGCCGGCGCCGGCGTTGTCCGCGCCGGAAGCGCCACCGGCGCCGCTCATGCCGCCTGCGTCGGCGGAGCCGGCATCGGTGTTCGCGCTGCCACCGCTGCCGACGCTCTGGACGGGGCCCGCATCCGACCCGATGCAAACTTGATTCGAGTTACCGGTCTGAGCCGGGTCCATCGTGATCGGCAGCACAGCGCAGACTCTGTTCGAACGACTCACGTCTGCCTTCACGCCGCCGATCGTCTCGGGCTCGATGCACTTGTAGCCGTCCCGACAGTCGCTATCCGACTCG
>DASYCL010000396.1:0-8846 GCA_036500245.1 Polyangiaceae bacterium
GTCGACCACACCGAGACCTCGAACACGGCGTTGGTCAAGCTGCGCTGGCAATACGGCACCGTGATCGAGCGCATCCCCACGGCGAACATCTTCCCGACGACGACCTACACGACGCCCGCGAACGGCCTCACCGCGAGCTACTACAGCGACATGGTGGCGGGGAACACGCAGGGTCAAAACCCGACGCTGCAAACCTCACTCACGCGCTACGACGCGAACATCTACAACAACTACGGCAGCGGCCGCACCGAGTACTCCCAGCTCCAGAGCAGCGATAACTGGTCGGCGCGCTGGACCGGGCTCATCACCGCGCCGTGCAGCGGCGTGTACGAGTTCCGCACCAACGGCAACGTCGACGACGGCGGCCGCATGTGGATCGATCAAGTGCGCGTCGCAAACACTTGGACCGATGGCCCGTTCTACGGCGCGACGTACCTCGCAGCCGGCGATCACAGCTTCAAGTTCGACTGGTACGAGAACGGCGGCGGTGCCGCGGTGCTCCTGCAATGGCAAGTGAACTGCAACGGCACGACCTGGACCGCGATCCCACAGTCCGCATTCAAGCCGACCGGTGACACCAACCAGTCCGGCATGATGCGCGACGGCGGCGACAACGGGAACAACAGCAACTACGTCGTGTGGAAAACGCCGCAAACTGCGAGCGCTTCGCCGGTCGACGTTTCGACGGCGACGCCGGGCTCTTGGGGTCTCGGCAGTACCGCGATGATGGTGCCCGGGTTCTCGCCCGACGGCACGAAGCTCGTGTTCATCGACGGCGATTCTGCGGCGGGAGCAGGCTGGCGCAAAGGCATCAGCATGTTCACATTCGACCAGACGAACAAGCTGTTCAAGAGCCGCAAGCTACTCGTGAACACTTGGCCCTTCGGCGACGCGATGAAGTGGCCGACGTTCGAGAGCGACTCGCGCAGCATCATCTATCAATCGACGGTGCCGGCGGACTTCTGCTGCCGAAACGCGTGGACGGTCTACGGCTACATGGGCCCGACCAACTACTACGAAGATCCGGGCCGCTTGTGGTCGCTCGACTCGCAAGCGACACCGCCCGCGCCGGTGCTGCTCAACAAGCTCAACTCCGGCGAGCGCACGGTCGACGCGAACAAGTCGTATCAAGCCACGATGTCGCCGACGGCCGCCGGTGGCTACCGCTGGGTCGTGTACACGAGCACGCGCCCGTACGGCAACACGTTCAACGTCGCGAGTGTGCAGAACGACTACTCGAACACTGCGAGTTACACGCCGAACCTCAACTACACGGCGCTGCAAAGCCAGCTCTGGGTTTCGGCGATCGACGACACGGTGAGCGGCGCGACCGACCGCAGTCATCCCGGCTTTTGGCTGCCCAGCCAAAACTATTCGACCAACGCGGCCAGCGGCTACATCAACGAGCGCGGCTTCTGGGTGCTCGATACCTGTCACGCCAATGGCGCTGTGTGCGACGTGGACGAAGATTGCTGCGGCGGCCTCGCGTCACCGAAGACTTCGCTGTGTCGTCTGGACACGCCGGTGACCGACCCGCCGACGCGCCATTGCGGCGCGGCGCCACCGGTCGGCATGTGCGTCCAGCAAGGCGGGGCCTGCACGACGAGCACGGATTGCTGCATCGGCTCGGTGTGTCTCACTGGCACGTGCCAGCCGCCGCCGGCGATTTTGGTGATGACGCCCGCGAATTACGAACGCAACTACTCGGCCGTATGCGGTACTGGCACCCAGCCGGTTTGGCGCTTCTTCGATTGGGAAGACATCACGCCAGCGACCAGCTCCAAGATCCAGTTCTACGCGCAGACTTCCGCCACTGGCACCGATTTCGCTACCCTGCCCGTCTATCCAGCCGCCGTCACCACCGGCGCTTCCAGCGGCGTCGTCCTACTCGGCACTGCGACGGGCGCGCCGAACACGACCTGGATCGGCTCGGACGTCGGTGCGGCGCTGACGGCGGTTGGACTCAAGTCCCAACAATACTTGAAGGTAACGATCCGCTTGGTCCCGAACAACGAGCTCACCGCGAGCCCCACGCTCACCAATTGGCGCCAGTCCTATAGTTGTGTCCCGGCGGAGTGAGGGCGAGTCATGAACCTGAAGAGTTTCTCGTGCTTGTCGCTCGTGGCGCTCGCGAGCGCGAGCCTGGTCGGCGCCTGTTCGTCGGGATCGGATTCGCACCCGGCACCGATCTCGAGCGGCGGTAGTTCGGACTCGAACGGCGGCGCGAGCAGCAGCGCGGGTACGCGCAATTCGGGTGGCACGACTGGTCGCGCCGGCTCCGCCGGTTCGAGCAGTGCGGGTGACGCGAACAGCGCAGGAGCCGCGGGTGAAAGCGTGACCGGCGAAGGCGGCGCGGGCGGCGAGGATCTCCCGCCGGGCACGGTCGTGGTCGTCACGCCGGGCGCGTGCTCGGAAACGCCGATGTGGATCGGCCCCGCGCCGCTGAACGGCGTTTCGACGGCTGCAGAAGAGGGCTTGCTCTCGATCACAGCGGACGAGCTCGACATCGCGTTCTTGCGCGGCGGCGCGCTCTACGTCGCGCACCGCGACGCGGCGAATACGGATTTCGACATGGGCAGCTCGGTCGCGGTGCCTGCGGGTTACGATCCGAGCGCTGGCGCCGCGCTCGGCGGCGACGGCAAGACCTTAGTCTTGGTTTCGAGCGACCATCACGGCTTCGGTGCGCTCACGCGCGGCGATCGCATCAGCGCATTCAGCTCGAGCGCGGACACGACCGCGTTCCTTGCGCTCAACGATCGCGCAACGCAAACCATGGAACAGTACGCCGCGCCGGTGCTCGCGCCGAACGGCTCTTCGTTCATCTTTACCGGCTACACGACCTACGTCGGCGGAACGGCGACCGTTTACGAATCGCTCTCGTCGAGCGGTGTGTGGGGTATGCCGAACAACATCAGCAAAGATATCTTCGATGGCACCAGCACCGCGCGCCCGCTGCCGACCGCACTCTCCGCCGATTCGCGCACGCTCTTTTACTTCGACGAAGCCACGAGCACGCAAATGGCGCGCTTCCGCGATCGCGCTGAATCGAACGCGCCCTTTTACGATCACATCGAGCTGCCCGGTTTGATCGGCGCCGCACCGAACGCGAAATGCGACCGCGTCTACTATTCGAGCGCCAAAGACGTGTTCACCGAAGCGGATTGAGCGGCCTCGAGGCTGCGCCAGAAAAAATAAGAGAGCGCCCAGAGCACGAGGGTGACCGCCGCCCAGCTCCAGGCTTGCGGGCCATCACCCACCGACAAATGCGCAATGAGCGCGGAGCCGAGATCGAAGGCGAAGCCGGCGTAAGCCCACTCTTTGAGCCGCGCGGGAACCGGTGCGAGCAAGAGCACCACGCCGAGCAACTTGGCCAACGAAAGCTCCACCCGGAAGTAGGACGGGAAACCGAGGTGGGTGAATGCGCCCGCCACTTGTGGCAAGCGCAGTTGCGCGTATGCAGTGAAGCTCATCTGCAGGCAGAAGAGCGCGGTGACGATCCAGAAGCCGATCCCAGTCCGTTTGTGGCGTTGCATACTTCGTTCCTTCATTGGGAAGTCCACGCGGGCAGCTCCACCCCGAACTGTTTGGCGTACTCCGCGTTCAGCCGCTGCCAACCGCTGAACTTCATCGCGTCTGGGCCGACGATGCGCCCGATCGGTTGATCGGCGAGCAATCGATCCAGCACATCGAGGCAAATGTGCCAGCCTGCGGCGCCCATCGAGATGTAGCGGCGGTCGATGTTGTGCCACAGTGTGAGCCGAGTGCCGCTACCTGCGAGCGGCTCGAGCTCGAAGCGGAGGTCGGCGCCGCCCCAGGTGTATTCGAGGGCTTTCGGCGCGTCAGCTCGCTTCACCTGGGTTTCGGTGACGTGCGGCGTCGGCGATCCCACTGTCGTGAGCTTCGCAGTGCCGACTGCGCCGAGACTCGCGTCCGCATCGAAGGGCGCCCATTCGCGAAGATGCTCGGGCTCGGTCAGCGCCTGCCAAACTTTTTCTGGCGGATGACGCAAATCGCGAACGAGCACGAGCGTCCAACTCTCGCCATTTTTCTCGATCTTGGCGCCAGCGGCGCCGCCCGGTTGGTATTGCTCGCGGTGGTTCATGATTTTTTCTTTCCTTTCACGGTGGGCGACTGCGCCATCTTGTCCAAGTGTCGTTCCAAAGCATCGACATGTTTTGACCAGTAGCGCCGAAATGGAATCAACCATGCGTCGAGTTCCATGAGTGGCTCCGGTCTCAACCGATACAAGCGACGCTGCGCTTCGATCCGCGACTCCACGAACCCGGCGTCTCGCAGCACGCGCAGGTGCCGGGACACGGACGGCTGCGACAGCCGAAGCTCGCGTTCGAGCTCGCCCACCGAGCGCTCGGATGAAAGCAGCAGGCTCAAAATAGCCCGTCTATTGGGCTCCGCGACGACCGCAAACGATGATTCCACTACGCGTATATAAACATGCGCTTATATTCGTGTCAAGTGATGCAGCGCGTGGTTGCGCGCCGAGTGCGTCGGCGGCGACGACGTTGCTGTGCTAGCTCGAATGCTGATCACGCGTTTGATACATTTGCCTGACGCTCCAAGGCGACGTCGGGCACTACGTCTTCGACCAAGCGAGCGGTGATTGCCCTGCCGGTTGTATCGATCACGTGTATACGCACTTTACGACCGATGCCACAGGCACGGTGACCGTGCTCGGCGGGATCACTCCGCACACGGATTCGCCGTACACTTCGGCGGCCGCTGCCGGTTGCCTGCCGGTAGAGTCGTGCTCGGCGGCGAGCTCAGCAAAGCTCGTCGCCACTCGCGAGGCGCTTGCGGTTCAAATTGCGGCTCTTCCAAATCGCGAAAATGGCTGGATACACCGTGAGCTCGAGCAAGAAGGACGTAACCAGCCCGCCGATCATCGGAGCCGCAATTCGCTTCATCACATCAGCACCGGTGCCCTCGCTCCACAGGATTGGAACCAGGCCGATGGTCATCGTCGCGACGGTCATGAGTTTCGGGCGCAAGCGCTTTGCCGCGCCTTCGACGATGGTCTCGCGCAAATCGCTCTCGCCGTTCAATTTGCCCGCTCGCTGACGGCGCGCGTACGCGAGCGTCAGATAGAGGAGCATGACGACTCCGGTCTCCGCGTCGAGCCCAGCGAGCGCGATGATGCCGACCCAGACTGCGACGCTGATGTTGTAGTGCAGCAAGAAGAGCAGCCAGACCGCGCCCACGAGTGAGAACGGAACGGCCAGCATCACGATCAATGTCTCGGTGACTGATTTGGTGTTGAGATAGAGCAACAGAAAAACGATGGCGAGTGTCAGCGGGATCACCCAGCTGAGGCGCTCTTTGGCTCGCTCGAAGTATTTGAATTGCCCAACCCACGAAAGGCGCGCGCCAGGAGGCAACGCCACGTCGCGCGCGACGGCCGCCTTCGCGTCAGCAACGTAGTCGGCGATGGGGCGATCGGTGTCGACGAACACGAACCCGACCAGTTTGCCGCCTTCGCTGCGAATCATCGGAGGTCCGAGGACGCTTTTGATCTCGACCACCTGCGATAGCGGGACTTGCGCGCCATCTGGAGTGCCGATCAAGACTCGACCGAGCATTTCCGGATCGTCTCGATACTCGCGCGCATAGCGCACCGAGATTGGATAGCGCTCACGGCCTTCGACCGTCTCCGAAATGTTCTCGCCACCGATCGCTCGAGCGACCGTCGTGTTGACGTCCGCGACGGTGAGGCCGTGTCGAGCCGCTTCTTCGCGTTTCACTTCGAAATCGAGATAAAACCCGCCCGAGGAGCGCTCTGCGAACGCGCTCCTCGTCCCGGCTAGCGCCGACACCGAATGTTCGACCGCAATCGCGGTGCGCTCGATGTCCTCGAGATTGTCGCCGAAAACCTCGATGCCGAGCGGGCTGCGCACGCCAGTCGCCAGCATTTCGGTGCGGGTTTGAATCGGCATCCACCAAATGTTCGGCATGCCGGGGAAGTGCAGCTTTTGGTCCATCTGCTGGATCAGCTGGTCCCAGCTCAGGCCGTTCGGCCACTCCGCACGCGGCTTCAAAACCACGGTCACTTCGGCCATGCCGAGCGGCGCCGGATCCGTGGCGGTTTCGGCGCGGCCCTCTTTCCCGAACACGCTCACGACCTCCGGGAATTTTTTCAGTTCACGATCCATTGCTTGAAGCAAAACGACAGCTTCGTTTTCCGACATGCCGGGTGGAGCGGTCGGCATGTAGAGCAGCACTCCTTCGTTGAGCGGGGGCATGAATTCGCTGCTCAGCCGCGCTGCGGCGGGAATCGTGAATGCGACCGCGAGGACGGCGAGCATGACCACCTTCCAGCGATGGTCCACGACGAAGCGAACGATCGGCGCATACGCCGCGGTCAGCCAGCGATTCAGCGGATTTCGCGACTCATTCTGAACTTTTCCGCGAATCAGCAATACCGCCAATGCCGGAGTCAGCGTGATCGCGAGGACAGCGGCAAAGCCGATCGAATAAGTCTTCGTGAACGCCAAGGGCTTGAACAAGCGACCTTCAGTCGCCTCGAGGGTGAACACGGGCAAAAACGAAATCGTGATCACGAGTAGCGAGAAGAAGATCGACGGCCCCACTTCTTGCATCGCCTGGATGATGGCTTCTGCGCGCGGGATTGGCCGCGCCTCGCTCTCGGCGTCTCCGAGTTTCTTGTGAATGTTCTCGATGATGATGATCGAGGCGTCGACCATGGCACCGATCGCGACCGCGATGCCGCCGAGAGACATGATGTTCGCGGTCAAATGCTGTTCGAGCATCGGGATGAAGGCCAACAGCACGCCGACTGGTAGCGTCAAAATCGGGATCAACGCGCTGCGCGCATGGAGCAAAAACAGGAAGATGACCACGCTCACCACGATCATCTCTTCAATCAAGGTGTGGCGGAGTGTGTGAACTGCGTCCTCGATCAGCCCGGATCGATCGTAGGTGACGACGACTTTGACGCCTTCGGGCAGGCTTTTTTCGACTTCCTTCAAACGCTCTTTCACGCCGTCGATCACGGTCAGCGCATTTTCTCCGTAGCGCATGATCACGACCCCGCCGGGTGCTTCGCCTTCGCCGTTCAGCTCGGTGAGGCCGCGCCGAATGTCGGGGCCGAGGCTCACTTGTGCGACGTCTTTGACGCGAACCGCGGTGCCGTTCACGACTTTGACTGGGCTCTGCCCAATGTCGTCCGGCTTCGCGACGTAGCCGCGTCCACGAATGACTTGCTCGTGGCCGGCGATCTCGATGACGCGCCCCCCCACGTCCTGATTCGACGCGCGCACCGCGCGAACGACGTCGTCCATCGTGACGCCGTGACCGAGCAGCTTGTTCGGATCGACGTTGACTTGATACTGCTTGATGTAACCGCCGACGCTCGCGACTTCGGCGACTCCCGGCACGCTCTCGAGCGCGTAACGGATGTTCCAATCTTGCAGCGAGCGCAGCTGTTGCAAGTCGTGCTTGCCGGTTTTATCGACGAGCGCGTATTCGAACACCCAACCGACTCCGGTCGCGTCGGGACCGAGCGTGGGATTGACGCCCTGCGGAAGCTTGGCCCTCACCGAGCTCATGTATTCGAGCACGCGACTGCGTGCCCAATAGATGTCCGTCCCTTCATCGAAAATCACGTTCACGAACGACATCCCGAACATTGACTGGCCGCGCACCGCTTGCACTTTGGGAGCCGAGATCAGCGCGGCAGAAATCGGATAAGTGACTTGGTCTTCGACCAGATCCGGGCTCTGCCCCATCCACTCGGTGAAGACGATGACCTGCACGTCGGACAAGTCGGGGATCGCGTCGAGCGGTGCCTTTTGCAGCGAAGCGAAGCCCCAGGCAGTGAGCGCCGCGACGCACAAGATCGTGAGCAATGGGCGCCGCGCGCAGAAGGCGATCACACGCGCGATGAAGCCGTGTTCGCGCGGGTCGCTCGGATCGGGCGCGCCGCTCACTTCGAGCCCTCGCTCGGCACGGGCGCGAGATCCATGCCGCACTTCGGACACTTGCCAGGCGCCAAGCTCTGGATCTCGGGGTGCATCGGGCAAGTGAAGACGACAGGCGGCGCGCTGGGCGCAGAGCTCGACGCTGCGCCCGTCTTTTGTTTTTTGGTGGGGGCCATGGGCGGCGCGGTCGGCGTTGAATTCGGCGCGACCGCCATTGGGACGCTCGGCGTTTCGGCGTCGAGCGAATTGGGTTCAGCGCTCTCCGCGGTGTTGTCCCAGTATTTCGTGGCGGTGCTGATTCTGGCTTCGGCTGCAATCAAGAACACGCCGGAAGTCGCGACGATGTCGCCCGGCTTGAGCCCTGCAAGCACTTCGTACACGCCGTTCGATTCGTCACCGACTCGGATTTCTTGCGGCCGAAAGCGACCTTGCCCGAGATCGACGAAAACCAAGCGACGCGGACCGGTGTAGACGACCGCTGACGCCGGTACTTGCACGCGCGGCGCTGGGTCGCTTTCGAGCGTGACGCTCGCGTACATGCCTGGCCGAAGTTCGAGCGACTTGTTGCCGAGCTCGACTCGCACGCGCCCCGTGCGTGAGTTGGGATCCACCGAAGGATAAATGTAGGCGACTTTTGCGTCGTAAGAACGACCCGGCAAGTAGTCGAGCGTGACCGCTGCGGTCTGCCCGACTCGCACGTGGGCGAGATCGGCTTCGTACACTTCTGCTTCGACCCACACTTTGTCGAGCGCGGCGATGCGATAGAGCCGCATGCCCGCCTCGACCGCGGCGCCTTCGACGACCTGCTTGTCGATCACGAAGCCGCTCGCAGGAGCGGAAATGGCGATATTCTCCGAAGGAACGCCGCTCTTCTGCAAAGCTCTGATTTGCGCG
>DASYCL010000397.1:0-5931 GCA_036500245.1 Polyangiaceae bacterium
GCTCGTTCGGCCGGGCGCAGTCGTCAAGCGGGGGCAAGTCGTGGCCACGCTCGATTGCCGCAACGCGAATGCGAGCAGCCAAGCCGTCGCGATGCAGGCGCGCGCGCTCGAAGCACGTCAGGAAGCTTCGGCTCACGAAGCCTCACGCCTCAACAACTTGCTCGACGGCGGCTTCGTCTCACCGAACGAAGCAGAGCAAAAAACCGCACTGAGCGCCGCAGAGCAAGCTCAATTGCTCGCCGCGCAAGCGCAGCTGCAAGGCAGCTCGTTGCAAGTCAACGACTGCATTTTACGCGCGCCGTTCGACGGCGAAATCGCTAGTCGAACGAGCGATCCCGGCGCCTTCGCGCGGCCCGGCGTAGCGATCGTCTCGGTCGTGGATCGCTCGACCGTGCGCGTCGTCGCGGACGCGCCGGAGGTCGACTTCTCGGTCGTCGCGCCGGGCACCGCGGTCAAGCTCCACGTGCTCTCGACCAATCGCGATTTGACGGCGACGATTTCGCGGCGTGCCCCGGCCGCGGATCCGCTGACGCGCACGGTTCACTTCGAAATGGACGTCGCAGATCCCGGGCGCTCGCTGCCCGTCGGAACCACGGCGGAGATCAGCATCGAGGTGGGCGAGCCGAAACCCGCGAGCGAAATTCCGCTCTCGTCCGCGCTCGTGCGCGGCGACAAGGCGACGCTGTTCGTCGTCGACGGCACCATTGCGCACAAACGCGTCGTGCCGGTGCTCGGCGAGCGCACCGGTGAGCTCTTCGTCGATCCTTCGCTCGCAGGCGGCACGAAAATCGTGACCGAAGGCCGCGCGCTTTTGAACGACAACGACAGAGTCGCCACGAAGGTCGAAAAGCAGGGCGCGCCGTGACCGGCCTGGCGCTGAAAAACCCGATCGCGATTTTGATGATCGCGATTGGGTTGGTGGTGTTTTCGCTCACGGTCACGCCGCGCATGGCCGTCGACACTTTTCCGGAGCTGACTCCGCCGGTACTCGTCGTCGGCACGCTCGCGCCCGGCCTCGGCCCGAAGGACGTCGAGAAGACCCTCACTTGGCGGATCGAAAAATACGTCAGCGCAACGCCCGGCGTGGATCACGTCGAGAGCATCTCGCGCAACAACTTGAGCATCGTTTGGGTGTGGATGAAGTGGGGCACGGATCTCAACGCCACGCAGACGCTGGTGCAGCAGCAAACCGCGTTCGCGATGAGCGCGGTGCCCAAATCGCTCGGCGTTTTGCCGCCGTTCGTGTTGCAGTACGATCCTTCGAACGCGCCCGTGGTTCAGGTCGCGGTGTACGGCGGAGGCTTGAGCGGGCCGCAGCTCTACGACTATGCGCAGAACAACATCGAGCCGCGACTCGAGGGCATTCCAGGCGTCGCCAGCGCGTCGCTCAACGGCGGCCGGCAGCGGCAAATCAACTTGATCGTGGATCCGGTCGCGGCCGAGGCGCGCGGACTTACGTCGAGCGATGTCGCGGCGGCGGTCTCGCAGTCGAACGCGCTGCTCCCCTCCGGCGTGTTCATGTCGCCCCAATTCAACGCCAACGTGTACACGAACGCGGTCCCCGATCGGATCAAGACCATTGGCGATGCGATCGTGAAAGAAGTGGACGGCCGGCCCGTGTTGATTCGCGACGTTGCGCGGGTCGAGGACGGCGGCAGCCCAGAGACTCAAGCCGTATCGATCAACGGGCAGAACGGCGTGTACTTGAACGTGTTGCGTGTGCCAGGCGGCAACACGCTCGAGATCGTCGATGCGGTGAAGAGCGTCGTCGCGAGTTTGAAGGATTTACCGCCCGGAATGAAGGTCGAGCCGATCTTCGATCAGTCGACCTTCGTGCGCACGACGTATCACGGGCTGAAGCAAGAAGTCGTACAAGCGCTCGTGTTGATCGCGCTGGTCATTTTATTGTTTTTGCAGAGCCTGCGCGGCACGCTGATCGTCAGCGTAGCGATTCCGTTGTCGTTCGCGATCACTTTGATCGTGCTCTACGCCAGCGGCGAGACGCTGAACGCATTCACGCTCGGCGGCCTGACACTCGCGATGGGACGGTTGGTCGACGACGCGGTCGTCGTGCTCGAATCGATTCACCGCCATCGCAGACAAGGCCTGAGTCCGTATCGCGCGGCACTCGAGGGCACGAATGCGGTCGCGTTGCCGGTGCTCGCCTCGACGCTAACCACGATGGCCGTGCTCCTGCCGGTGCTTTTGCTCGCGGGTTTGGCCAAAAAATTGTTCGCGCCGCTGGCGCTGACTGTCGCGGTCGCGATGAGCGCGTCGTATTTCGTGAGCGTATGCGTCACGCCGGTCGCGTGTCGTTTCTTCTTGGGTCACGCCGAACACGGCCGCTTCGGCAAACGCATCGAAGCGATCATCGACGGCATCGCCGAGCGCTATGCGCGGATCCTGCGCGTCGTGTTGCCGTTTCGCTGGACCGTGATCGGCGGCTGTTTTCTGATCACGCTCGTCGCGATTTGGGCGTCGGTGCGCTTGCCGAGCACGTTCTTTCCGGAAATCGACGAGTCGATGGAGCGCGTGTACGTGCGGCTCGCGCCTGGCATTTCACTGCGAGATTCAGCCAAAATGATGGCTGAGATGGGCAAAACCGTGGCCGACGAATTGCCGAAAGGCAACGCTCTGCTGGTGCTCACGAACGTCGGCTCACCGAACAATGCCCGCAGCGCGATGACCAGCCCGAACAACGGCTCACACATGGGCTTCATTCGTTTGCAGCTCGCCGACGAAGAGAAGCGCACGCTGTCCCAGCGCCAAATCGCCGACAAGATGCGCGAGATTTTGAATCGGCATTACCCGGGCGTCGAGTTCTTGCAATGGCCGGGCGGGCTCGTCGCGAGCGTGTTTTCGAACGGCTACATCGCGCCGCTCGTGATGGAAGTGCGCAACGACAACTTGGCGGAGCTCGACGCGCAAGCGCGCGCGGTCGCCGAAGTGGCGCGCAGCGTGCCCGGCGTGCGCGACGTGCGTGTTTCTCTGCAAAACGACTATCCGGAAGTGCGCGTCGATACCGATCGCGAAGAGGCCGGGCTCGTCGGGGTGAGCTCGCGCTCGGCCGCGCAAACCACGCTCGAAGCGACACTCGGCAACATCAACACGCCGAGCGTGTGGATCGATCCGGCCAACGGCCAGTCGTACTACGTGGTCACTTACTACGACGGCAAAGCCGTTGCGGATCCCAGCGCGCTGTCCGAAATTCCGGCTCGCGTCGAGGGCGGCAAGGCCGTACCGCTCGGCGCATACGGCAATATCCATCGCTCGGTCGGGCCCGTCGCGATCGAGCGCAATCAGTTGCAACGCGCGGCGCACGTCTTGATGCAGACCGAGGGCCGCGACATCGGCACTGCGGCCGCCGAGCTCGAGCGCAAATTGAAGTCGGATCCGCGCACGCGCGGCATTACCTATTCGTACGTCGGGCAGGTGCAGTTGATGCGCGACACATTTTCCGGCCTAGGCGTCGCGATCGGGCTCGCGGTCATGGTCGTGTTCATGATCATGGCTTCGCAGTTCAAATCGCTGCGCTTACCGTTCGTGATGCTGTTCACGATTCCGGTTTCGCTCGTCGGCATCGTGATGGCGCTGATGTCGGCCGGACAAGGCTTTTCGATCACGGCGCTGATGGGCATCTTGATGGTCGTCGGCATCGCGGTCTCGAACGGCATTTTGCTGGTCGACGACGCCAATCGCCGCTTCAACGAAGGTGCCGACCAAGTCGAAGCCGTGATTGCCGCCGCGCGTTCGCGCTTCGTGCCGATCGCGATGACCAGCCTCGCGACGGTAATCGGTTTGATCCCGACGGCGATGGCGCTCGAAAAAGGCACCGAGGCCAATCAGCCGCTCGCGCTCGCTGTCGTCGGTGGGCTCACTTCGTCGACGTTGCTGTCGCTGTTTCTCGTGCCCGTGATGTTCGTGATCTTCGCCAAGCGCGAAACGCTGAGTCATGCCGAGCCCGAGCATGGCGGCGCTGCGCTGGCCGAACTAGTGACGGAGGGCGGCTGAGTCCGCCTGCGTGCGCGGCTCGGGCGTGATGCGCGCAAAAAAAAAGAGAAGAGTGCACGGCGATGATTGCTTCTTTGTTTTCTTTTTTTGGGCGCTGCGCGGGAATTGGCGTTTCGCCGCTCACGCGTCGAGTGACGCGACTGGCGCCTGTTCGGTCAGGTCTCGTTGGGTCCCGCCGCCGTTCGAAAACCGTGATCAGCCTGGCGAATCTGAAGCTTTGTTTTATTTCCGGGCATCTGGCCCGAGCCTTCGCGCGCGCTTAGGCGCGACAAGAAGAGAAAAGAAGAAGAGAGAAGGATGAGCCACAAAAAGCCAGAACCCGAACGCGCCGCGTGGGCACGTTCGGGTTCTTCGTTACGCTTTACGTTGTCTTGCTCGAGCTCAGAATAAGTAAAAACCCGAGAACTGCAGGCGCGTGTTCTTCGCGGCAACACCGTCCGCGTAAGTTTGGTGGAAGAGTGCGTACTCGGCGCCGAGGCGAACCGCCGAGGTGATGTCGGCGAACAAGTTCACATCCGCCCAGTACGACTTGTTGAAGATCTTAGCTTGACCGGCAGTGCTCACGTAGCTCGCGGCGTTGTCCGACTTCATGCCGGAGTAGTTCGCCGTGATGAACACCTCACCCGACGGCGGCAAGTAGTACTGCACGCCGACGATGTACGAAGTCCAGTCGATCGTGTGCGCGTGACCAACGGCATCGTACGTGATCAAGCCGTTGTCGATGTCGGGCGTGTAGGTCGGCGCGGGCATGGCCATCGTCGGGTTCGGAGGAGTCGGGAAGCCGACGCCACCGTTCAAACCGGTGTAGAGATCCGAGATGCCGGTGCCGGTCACGAACGAGCCGGTCAGCGTGAGCGCGTTCTCGCGATGGTCCAGCGTGGCCGGGATGACCGGGATCAAGCCGTCGATCGAGATGCCTTCGCCGTTGCGCTTGCTCTGCTCTTTGCCGACGAAGCTCGGCAAGACGAAGCGACGAGCCACGCCGGACACGCCGATCGACAAACCGTCGACCGCCGTACCCGCGGAGCCCGCGGTGTGCACGCCCTTCCAGCCGTTGACCGTGAGCTTGAGGCCGGCCATGCCGTCCGGGATCTCGGAGTTACGTTGTGACGGTCGCGAAGCCGCGATCGCGATGTCGAAGTTCACCGCGTCGCTCTTGATCGTCTTGGACAAGCGAGCTTGCGGCGAGCGCGAGTACACCTGACCCGGCACGCCCTGAATCTCGACCGTGCTGGGGTGATACAGCGACTGCCAGCCGAACAGCTGCCAGTACTGACCGAGCAGCACGTCGACGACCGGATCCTCGATCTTCAATGCCATGTGACGAACGCGGAAGGCCGGGTTGGTGATCATCGCGGCTTGGCTCGCAGTGGACGTGGGCTGATTGCCCTCGAAGTCCATTTCGAGCACCGCGCTCGCCTTGATGCCCTCTTCGGTCTCGGGCGCGTTCAACTTGAAGCCGATACGCGAGTTGCGTACCCCGAACAGCGTCTGGCCGTTGCTGGCTTGGTACGAGCCCGGCCGCGCCAGCGCGCCGTTGCCTTCACCGTCGTTGATCGTGGTGACGCCGGGTTGCGTCGAGTCGTGAATGGCGTCGAATTCGACGAAGCCGTAGAGCGTCGTGCCCCATTTGCCTTGCACGGGTTGCGGTCCGCTCTCGAGCGGCGCGATGCCGACCTTGGGCGCTTCCGGCGGAACCATCAGCGGCATGGGCGGAGGCGGAGGCGCGGGCGCGACCGGAGCAGGCGGGGGCGCAACAGGAGCCGGAGCCAGTGCAGGCTCGGCAGGGGACGGCGGCGCAGCGGGAGCCGCGTCTGCGGGAGCAGGTACCGGTGCAGGAGCGGGCGGCGGTGCAGCTGCTTGCGCGAAGACGCCCGAAGCCCGCGATAGGAGGAGGAAGGTGGCAGTCAGTGTGAAGTG
>DASYCL010000398.1:0-4128 GCA_036500245.1 Polyangiaceae bacterium
TTCGCGCGGCTGATCACGGTTCTCGACCGAAGCCAGCTTCCCCAAGAATCCTGACCGAACAGGCGCGAGCTGTTTCAGCAGCGCGCTCGAGCGGCCAAGCGCGCCGAGCGTCATCTCGCCCAAGGTAAAAACGAAGAAGGAGTAGCGAACATCCCGCGAGCTCAAAAGGCAGCCCGCACATATTCAACCTCGGCCCGCCCGTTCTCAAACCGCACGCTCGCGACGTCAAAGCGCACGTGATCGAAGCGCGCGTCGTAGCGATAGTGCCGTCGCCACAGTCGCTCACCGGCGCGGCGCAGGCGCGTTCGCTTCCAGCCGTCGATGCTACCGAAGCTCGACGTCCACGACGAAGCACCGCGCGTTCGCACTTCGACCAGCACGAGCGTTCGTCCGTCTCGCACGAGCAGGTCGATCTCGAGGTAATTCACGCGCACGTTCGCGCCCAGCACGACGAGCCCGCGCGCTTCGAGCCAAGAACGAACCGCGGCCTCTGCCGCCAAACCGACGCTACGCCGCTCAGCCTTGGTCGGCGACGCCGCAATTGACGCCGGTGATCGTGCCGTCCTTCTGCACCGTGCCGCCGATGGGGTTGCAGGGGACTTTGGCCGCGGAGGTCTTGTAGTCGGTCCCTTCGCGCACGCAGTACGAGCCGGCGAGCTGATCGCCGGCGCCCGGGATGGACAGCGCGTCTCGAAGGTGGAGGCAAGCGTAGCCCGAGGGGCACTTACAATACCGAGCGTTCGAGTCCGGGCCATCGCAACGACAGGAGCAGTACACTGCTGCATCGGCCTGGCGACCCACGAGTTGCGGACTGACTTGCACCTGGATCTTCGAGGTGGGATCACCCGGCACGTGGCAGACGGCGTCTGAGAAATCCGCATTCATTGGCGGGTTTTGGCCGTACTTGCAGCTCACACGGCCGCGGAAGTGATTCACCATGCAGACGCGGGTCTCGCACTGGAACGACTTACTTTCAGTGTTGAACTCGGTCTCCGCGTAGCCGGGGAAAGTCGTGTTGTATTCGTCTTCCGGCGTGCACGGATCGCCGACGCCGCCGGGTTGGCATGCGAGCGGGAAAATGCCGAGCAGCGCCGTAGCCAACAGAGAGAGACCCGTGATTTTGCGTATCATCGCCTAACCGTCATCCGTTCGACTGGTGGACCAATGGATCTATTGTGCGCCGCAGTGCTGCCGCCGCAACCGCGCGTACGCTAGTCGAGCGCTTCCAAAACAGTCAACGCGAAAGAAGCCGAAGCGCCGCACGAAGCGTGCAGAGTAGGGCTGGCCCAAGGAATATTCCGTCGACCGTGTCGGAGCACGAGCGATGCACACCATCACCCCCTCGATGTTGTTCGTCGGTCGATCCGATCACTCGGCACGCCGCTCATCGAACACGGGTTTCGCGTGCACGACACGAGCTGCGCGTCGTGCGAGTGCGATATCTACCCACGTCACACGCCCGAAACGATACCCATGTCGCTCGCGGCCATCGGGTCGGGATCGAACGCCTGGGAAATTCCGGGGCGCCGCAATTTTGAAGTGCAGCGTGAGCGCGTCAAGAGCGAGTTGCGGAAGCCTTCCGACGACGCTTGACAAGCTTGCATCGCGATATCTAACATGCCCTCGGCTGCGGGCGGTATGTAGCGGTACTTATTAGGTTTTTCCCGCTTTGGCCCGACAGGGCCCCGCACTCGGCCGCGGCGCCGCCCGTAAAGGCGCCGATCTCAACCCAATCACAGAGGATCCATGTTTCGAAAGCGCCTGGTTGCGGTCTGCATTCTGGCATCCGTAGCTCTTCCCACTCTCGTGGTTCCGCGCATCGCGCGAGCTCAGGATGTCATCGACCTGGATTCCGACACGCCCGCGCCGAAGAAGGGCGCGAAGGGCAAAGCCGCGAAGGGCGGCGCGGCCGCGCCGAAGAAAGCTGGCGGCAAGGTCGACATCGATCTCGACGAAGACTCCGGTAACGGTGGCGGCGCGCAAGCGGCGGTCGTCGCCGGTCAAATGACGGAAGCTGCGGCTTCGGCCAAGCAACTGTTCGACAAAGAGAAGTGGAACGAAGCTGCGCAAGCGCTTCACCGCGTCGTGACGGGTGAGACGGGCGACGACCCGGGCAACAAGCAGCTCGCCGAATACTTCCTCGCGATCTCGCTCTATCGCTTGAAGTTCTATCAAGCGAGCTACGCCATCTTCAGCGTGATCGCGGACAACCCGAATCACGTGAAGTTCAAGGAGACGCTGCTCTGGCTGGCCAAACTCGCGACGCAGCTGCCCGAGCCGGCGGACATCATCGAGCGTGTCGGTAAATACAACGACGAGCAGGTCGGGCGCTTCGACAACGATCAGCAGCGCGATCTGTACTGGCAGCTGAACTACATGCTCGGCCGCTACAAGTACCGCAATCGCCAGTACGAAGAAGCGATTCGCTTGTTCCAAAAGGTCGATCGGCGCAGCGAATACTACGTCAAATCGCAGTTCTTCACGGGCATCAGCTACGTGCAGGTACGCAAATCGGTGCCCGCGGTGCAAGCCTTTCAGCGCATTCAAAAGGCGCTCGACGAAGGCGTCGAGGGCGTCGAAGACGAAGATCGTTTGCGCGACCTCGCGTCGCTGTCGATGGCGCGCACTTACTACTCGTCGTCGATCAAGACTGACCCGGAGTCGAACCAAGCCACGGTCGACAGCACCAAGCTGAGCGCCGCGGTGAAGTACTGGAACCAGGTGGACGCCGCGAGCGAGTACTGGCTCGACGCGCTGTTCGAAGAATCGTGGGCCTACTTCATGGCCGGCGACTACCCACACGCGCTCGGCAACATTCACACGCTGCAGTCGCCGTACTTCCCGAACTCGTTCTATCCGGAAGCTTCGGTGCTCAAGGCCGTCATCTACTTCTCGAACTGCAACTACGAAGCGGCGACCACGGTCGTGGCGCAGTTCAACAAGAAGTACACGCCGATCAAGGATCAGCTCGAGAAGATCCTCAAGAACTACAAGGGCGAGAACAAGGAAGAGCCGTTCTTCAAGTTCCTGCTCGAGGTTCGCGCTGGCGGCGGTAACTTGGACGAACGCATTCGACCAATCGTCGAGAACGCGCTCAGCGATCGCCAGCTGCTCCGTAACATCGACTACGTGAAGCTGCTCGAAGAAGAGGACAAGCGCTTCAAGAAGTCGCCACCGACGTTCCAGAGCTCGAGCATCGGGCAACAGGTCGGTGACGCGCTGAAGCTCGCGCGCGACCTCGCCGTGCGGCAAGCGGGCGAGCTTGCGCTGTCGCGTTATCAACGCAATGTGGACGAGCTCAACGAACATCTCCGCGACGGTGAAAAGATCCTGATCGATATCACCGCCGCGCAAAGAAACTTGCTCGACGAGAAACTCTCGAACGGCCAGGTCAGCAAAGCAGAATCGAAAATCTTCGGCATCGTGAAGCCGGACGAAGAGCACGTGATTTGGCCCTTCGACGGCGAGTATTGGCGTGACGAGCTCGGCTTCTACCGCCAGGTCGTCGAATCGGCGTGTGGGAGGTAATGGGAATGAGCTCCACAAGAGCGTTCGTGAGCGTTACGGTTGCGTTCGGTCTGCTGCTCTCCGCGGCTACTTCGAGCGCCGTGGAAGCCAAGCCGAGCGACCTGAGCTCGGAGTGCATCAGCCCCGATGCGGCCAAAGCGCTAGTCGTGTGTCCCGAAGGCAAGATGGCCGACGTGCACAGCAAGCGCCCCGCGGCGTTCTCGAGCGCACCACCGCCGCGTGAAGTGAAGAAGCGTCAGGATGAGTCGAAGCCGGTCAATCCGGAAGAGCTCAGCAAGTACGCGGAGCGCGACACGCGCAAAACGCGCCTGCAAGCACGTTCTCGCGCCTTGCTCATCACGGAGATTCAAGGCCTCGAGCGTTTATATCGCCGCACCGGCAAGAAATCGCCGGACCGCCCGCAGCTTACGCGGCGTTTGGCGGAAGGTTACGTCGAGCTCGAGAGCGCGGCGCAACGCGACAAGATCGCTGCCGACATCGCCGCGCAAGACGCGAAGAAGAAAGGTCAGAGCACGACCAAGTTCCGCTCCGACGCCACCGCGGCCGACAAGATCCTGGCCGCGGCTCGCAAGAGCGCCATCGCGTACTACGTGATGATGA
>DASYCL010000399.1:0-5447 GCA_036500245.1 Polyangiaceae bacterium
AGAGGTGCCGAGCAGACTGAGCCATAGACCCTCGCTGAGCATCGAGTCACCCGATACTACGAGTCGAGTTCTGCGCACAGCATTCGAGGTGGTGTATTCGAATCGCGCGTCTGGAACCACGCGAAGTCCCTGGCGCAGGAACGCGCGCGACCCGGAAAAAGGCACGAAATGACAGGCATTCTCGCAAGCGCGCGAAACCTGGAACCAATTCCAGCTTTGCGGTAAACCCGTTGCGAAGCCTGCGCGCGCGTGCTCTGGTCTCGACATGTTGAACGCGCTCATCGTCGGCGGCACGGGATTGATCAGCACCGGCATCGTCAAGCACCTCTACGCACGCGGCGCGAAGGTCACGATGTACAACCGCGGGCAGCGCGAAAACACGCTGCCGCACGGAGTGCGACAAATCGCCGGCGATCGCAACGACGTGAACGCGTACACGCGCGCGTTCGAGAGCGAGCGCTTCGACGTCGTGTACGACATGATTTGTTTTACGCCGGAGCAAGCCGAAGCGAGCGTGAAGGCGTTCGGCGGGCGCTGCGAGCAGTTCGTGTTTTGTTCGACTGTCTGTACGTACGGCGCGAAAATCGCGAGTCAAGTCTTGATCGACGAGACATTTCCGCAAGAGCCGATCAGCGACTACGGGCGCAACAAAGTGCGCTGCGAACAGCTGTTTTTGCGCGCCGCCGAGCGCGGCTTGTTCAAAACCACGATCGTGCGTCCGAGCCACACCTATGGCCCCGGCGGCTCACTGATCGATCAACAGGAGTTCGACAGCGGCACTTGGGATCGCGTCAAGCGAGGCCTGCCCGTGCTGGTCGCGGGAGACGGCATGGGCCTCTGGCAATCGACGCACCGCGACGACTGCGGACAATTCTTCGCTTATGCCGCGCTCGCGACCAAAACCTACAACGAGGCGTACAACGCCACGCGCGACGAAATCCTGAGCTGGCGCGACTACTACCGCGAAGTTTCGCGCGCGCTCGATACGCACGCGAAGCTCGTCTTCGTGCCGGCGTCTTGGCTCGTCGCGCAAGATCCGAAGCGCTTCGACTTTTTGAAAGAAATCACGCAATTTCACGGCGCGTATTCGTCCGCGAAAGCCAAGGCACACGTACCGGATTTCAGCGCGAAAATCGGGCTCGAAGCCGGCGCGCGCGAAACCTTCGCCGACATGCGGCGCCGCGGCGCCTGGCGTGACTCGAGCGGCGACGCGGCGTATCAGCGCATCGTCGAACGCGCGCTGAGCTTCGGATTTCAAATCGAAGACGCGTGAGTTCGCGCCCGAAGCGGGTGACACGGCGGTGGTAGCGGCAAGGTCGAGGCGCAGCGAGATGTTTTTGGGCGCTGCGCGTGAATCAGCGCTTGGCCGCGCGCGCCACAGGCGACGCGACGGGCGCCTGTTCGGTCAGTTTTAACGTGGCCGCCTCTCTGTTTAGAACCGTGATCACGCGCTTCGCGATCCCTCGCGTGGGGAGCCGCGCGAATCAGTTGGCGTTGTATTATTTCCGGGCATGCGACTGCCAACCTTCGCGCGCGCTCGGGCGCGAAAGAGAAGAGACAAAGATCTGACAGACAGTCATCGATGCACGGAAATACGGCCCGACCGTTCATTGCATTTCCCCTCTCTTCTTTCGTGCCCAAGCGCGCGCGAAGGGCTTGGGCTCGCTCGCCCGGAAATAAAACAAAGCAGCAGATTCGCGGGGCTGATCACGGTTTTCGACAGCGGGGCGGCCACGTTAGAACTGACCGACGCGCTTCGTGACACCCGAAGGGGTGAACAGGCGAAAGGAGCGTCGCTAGACGCGCGAGCGGCCAAGCGCCGTGCTCGCGCAGGGCGAAAAACATCAACGACGGATCAAAACTCAGTCAGTGAACAGCACAGCTAACTCAGCGCTCGTCGCGAGGAATCAGCATGCGCAAGCGTTCGGCCTGCGGGCTATCCGGATGCGCGCTGACGAAGGCTTTGGCGCGCATGCCGGCGAGCACGATTTGGCCGCGCTTGGCTAGCGCCTCGATCTCGAGCACGCTCGCCTCGGTCAAAAACACCCCGCGTGGCCACGTCGCGCGATAGCGCGCAATCTCGCTGAGGGCGCCGGCAGAATCCCCGGAATCGAGCGCGACGCGCGCGCGGTCGAGCGACGAAACTTGCTCGGGCAAGGTGGAAGCTTTTTCCGAGCGCTCGTTTTGCGTGCCACTCGCATTGTTCGCGGCGTGCGCGACGAGCGCACTCTTCGCCGCGCCGCCGGCCGCATTCGCCGTATTGTTCGATCGAGAGGGGGTGGGCGTGGGCGCGGTTTCGACGTTGGCAAGCGCGCCCGCACTCTCGGGTGCGCCCGCCGTATCGCTCGCGATGCCGACGCTCGGCGAAGTGTTCGCGGCCTCGCTCGGCCCATTCGGCGTAGTTTGCGCGGCGGGCTCGGGCGTGATGTTTGGCGCGCTCGCGCGAGCCAGAACCAGAGCGCTCTCCGCCGACTTGTGCGCCGCAACCGCGGCGTGTTCGCGCGCGCGGAGCAACGCGACGCCACCGGCCACGACCAGCACACTCGACACGCCGATCACGGCTTTCCCAAACAAAGAACCCGAAAAACGCGCGAAGCTCGCCGCCGAAAGCCCGTTGGAGCCGAGCGCGGCCTGAGCCGGCACCGAAGCCGCGATGCCGGCCGCACTCACGCCGAGCGCCGCTGCAACCTTCGAGCACGCCGCGGCCGAAGGTTCGTCTCCGTCCGCCGAGCGCAAGAGCGCGCGCGAGAACTCGTCCTCGTACGGCGGCATCGAGCGGCGATCTTCCATCACAGCCCGCCTTTCTGCGAAAGCTCCGCTTTGAGCCGCGCGACTTCGACTTCGAACGCCTCTCGCGCGCGGCGCAAGCGCGATGCGACCGTGCCGAGCGGAATGCGGAGCAACGCCGCGATCTCCGGCGACGACAACCCCTCGAGTTCATACAAGACGAAGCTCACGCGCAGATCGTCGGTCAGCGAGTCGAGCACGCGATCGAGCATTTGGCGCAGGCGCTTTTGATCCAGGAGCGCTTCAGCGCTCGGTCGCGGATCGATACCTTCGCTCACTTGCTCGTCTTCGGGGCACTCGCGGCGCGTGCCGAGCGAGCGCCGCAGGTTCGCCGCGACGCGCACCGCGGTCGCGAGCAAGAACGGGCGCTCACTACCGCACACGATGTCATCGATCCGGCGCGCCGCGATGATGAAGACTTCTTGCGCCGCGTCGTCCGCGTAGTTTTCGGGGACACCGAAGCGGCGCACCATGCGCCACACGTCGCGAAAGTGCGAACGCAGGAGCTCGGCGACGCGGGCGTGATCCGCCGCTACGAACGAGCTGACGACGCGCGGTCCAGAAACCGGATCGGGAACGAGGCTCCGCTCAGAAACCCCACTGGCACTCGCACCCGCGGCGTTCGGGCGCTCGTCAGCGTCGAACCCCACCCTTGAAAGTGCCATTTCTGAGCGCATCGCCTTCGTCATGATCCATGTGAAGCGTTCGCGGGATCGATCACTGGAAGCGATAAGATAGCGCAATTCGGCCGAGAATACCGGCCGAAGGCGCACGAAACGCGACCGGTGCCGTGTCGGAGGCGCGGAATTCGTCATGCTCGAGGGGCGCGACGCCTCCGCCCTCCAACTGAAACGATACGACCCCGACCAAAGCCTCGATCCGCGCGAAGGCGCCCAGGCCGAACCACATGTGCGTCGCGTCGCGTCGCGCGGCATCGAAGACGACGCTGCCGGAAAGCTCGCCCGCGTCGAGAAAGCCGCACGCCCGCAGAAACAAGGGTGTCTCTTGCGGCCAGCGCACGGGACATGCAGTGGCGCGAAACGCGAGCCAGGTGAACGATGCCATGCCGCCCGAGGTTCCCGTATCGGCCGCGGCGGAGCGAATGGCGGACAAGCCGAGCAAACCGCGCCAAGGCGAACCGCCCGGACCCTCGGCTTCGAACCCGACGTTCAGGCCGTAGCCAGGGCTCGGCGCAATGGTGCTATCGAATTCGAGCCCACCACCGACACCGAAGCTCCAACGCCCGTTCGGGTCGCTGTCGGCGACCGGCGCGGTCAGCGGCTCGAACTGCTCGGGGTCCTGAGCTTCGTCTGGTGAGCGCGGAGCTCTGGCGCGCTTTGCGGCGCCTGCCGCGGCATCGCTCGGCTGAGTCGGATCGGCGGCGAGCGCGATGATCAGTGCGAGCGCGGTTACGACGTCGTCACAGCTCGGGCCGCGGACTTCGCGTTTGACTTCGCGGCCGTCTAGCGAGCGCGTGACTAAGACGCCCGTCGCGACGTCAGTGCGCGCGTCGAGCTCGGCGTAGAAACCGAGCGCGGGTTCGTCGGCGATGGCGGGACGCAAGCGTGGCGCGCGCGCGCGGATCTGGCGCGCGAACTCGATCGCGTCCGGGCAATTGCCGTGCGCCCAATATTCGAGGCGAAAGGGCTGGCCGGGCGGCGCCGCATGCGCACGCCGCGCGACGCAAAACATCCCCACGAAGACGAGGAGCGCCGCCCCTTTTGCCCCCAACTCAATCCCAGCACTCGTTACGCCAGGCACGCGCACGCAAGAGTCGTATCACAGCTTCGGGGTTACGGGACGCGTTCGGGTTATTTTTGCGTTGACTAGTTTTGGCCAAGCGCCGTGCATGACGCTTGGCCGCTCGCGCGTCCTGCGAGGCGGCGGGCGCCTGTTCGGTCAGTTTTTTGTTACTCGCCTCGCGTTCCAAAACCGTGCTCAGCCCGTCGAATCTGCTGCCTTGTTTTATTTCCGGGCAGACGCGCCCGGGCGCTTCGCGCGCGCTCCGGCGCCAAAAGAAAAGAAGAGACAAGATGTGATGAACAATGCGGGACGCTCATGAGACTGACGATTCATCAGCTCTGTCTCCTCTTCGCGCCCGAGCGCGCGCGAAGGCATGCCAGCCGAATGCCCGGAAATAATACAAGCCAGCGGGCCCGCGCGGCTCCCCCGCCGGGGATCGCGAAGCGCGTGATCACGGTTCTAGAAAGATGGGCGGCCACGTTAGAACTGACCGCCGCGCTTCGTGACACCCGAAGGGGTGAACAGGCGCGAGCCGCGCTCCCAGTCGCGCGGGCGGCCACGCACAATGAAATGCGCAGGGCCCAAAAAACTCCCAGCCCTTCAGCTCGACCCAGGCGGCGTGCCCGGCGAGGGCTCGGTCTCCGGCGCCGGCTCCTCGAGCTCGACGAGCATCGTGCCGACGCCTTGATTCACCGTGTGTAGCTGAAATCCGAAGCGCTCGTACAAGAGCCGCGCCACGTTCTCGATCTCCACGCTCAAGCTGACGCGCGGAACGCCGCTTTCACGCGCGCGACCGAGCAACGCCAGAAGCAGCGCAGTGCCGACGCCGTGACGGCGAAATTCGCGGCGCACGCCGATGCCGAGCTCGGGCGTATTTGCATCGACGAAGCCTTCCATGTGCTCTTCCGGCGTCCATC
>DASYCL010000400.1:0-7487 GCA_036500245.1 Polyangiaceae bacterium
CAAACCGACGTCTTGACTTGGTGGGGCCACGCGGCGCACGGCAAGGTCGACGACGCGATCGTCGACCGCGTGCACAAGCGAGTGCTCGAAGGCATGGGTCTCATCGTTTTGCACAGCGGGCACTACTCGAAGATCTTCAAACGACTGCTCGGCACGACGTGCTCGCTCAGTTGGCGCGAAGCGGGCGAAAAGGAGCGGCTTTGGGTCACGAATCCCGCTCATCGCATCGCGCGCGGACTCGACGGCTACTTCGAACTTTCGAACGAAGAGATGTACGGCGAGCCATTTGGCGTGCCCGAACCCGAAGAACAAGTCTTCATCTCGTGGTTCGAAGGCGGCGAGGTGTTTCGCTCGGGTTCTTGCTGGCGGCGCGGCGCGGGCAAAATCTTCTATTTTCGCCCAGGCCACGAGACTTACCCGACTTACCATCACCCGACGGTGCAGCTCGTGCTCCGAAACGCGGTGCACTGGGCGGAGCCCGAAGGCGAGCGCTGGGTCGACGCGTGCCCGAACGTGCCGATCGATAAGGCGCTCGAACCATTGGTGCTCAAAGGCCAGACCTTGCACAAGCCGGGAGAGCGCGGCTTTCGCTAAGCGAACCACGCTTGCGCGACGCGGTTGGGGCCGGGACCCCAACTGCCACACGAGCGAGGACCTGCGCGAGCGCGCAGGCTTGCGCGATCGAAGTGGCTCCCGTATGCTGCGTGGAGTCCGAATGCACTCGCCCCGTTTTCACTTTTGGTTTGGCTATTGGCGCGCGGTCAGCGCGGCGTCAGGGCCTCGCCTTCTCACCTAAAACGGAATCGAGAAAGCACTGAAACCCCTGGTCGCCGCGGCGCCCGGGGGTTTTTCGCTTTGTACCGCGTCGAACCAGACAAACCCCAAACCCAATTAGTCCCATGCTCGAAACCAAAGACCTCAGAATCGTGGATACGACCTTGTTGAAGAGCCCGAATGAAGTGACGAGCGAGCTGCCGCTCTCGGACCGCGCGGCGAGCGTCGTTTTTTCGGCGCGGCAAGAGATTCAGGCGCGGCTCCGCGGCGAAGATTCGCGCCCGCTCGCCATCGTCGGGCCGTGTTCGATTCACGATCCCGAAGCCGCGCTCGACTACGCCGCGCGCTTGCTCGAGTTGAAACAGCGCTACGCGCAGCAGATTTTGTTGGTCATGCGCGTGTACTTCGAGAAGCCGCGCACGACCGTCGGCTGGAAGGGGCTGATCAACGATCCGCACTTGGACGGCAGTTACGACATCCCGACCGGCATTCGCGCGGCGCGCCGTTTGCTCCTGAACTTGGCCGAGCTGGGCATGCCTGCGGCGACCGAAATGCTCGATCCGATCATCCCGCAATACATCGCGGATTTGGTGTCATGGACCGCGATCGGCGCGCGCACGACCGAGAGCCAAACCCATCGCGAAATGGCGAGCGGGCTTTCGATGCCGGTCGGTTTCAAGAACGGCACCGACGGCGGACTCGGCGTCGCGATCAACGCGATGATCGCCGCCTCGCGTCCGCATAGTTTTCTCGGCATCGATCCGAGCGGGCACGTCGGCGTGGTGCGCACGCGCGGCAACCCGCACACGCACCTCGTGCTGCGCGGAGGCAGCCTGGGCCCGAACTATTCGTCGACGCAGGTTTCAGCAGCCGTAAGCGCGCTCGAAAAAGCGCAGATCAACGCGCGTGTGCTGATCGACTGCAGCCACGACAACAGCGGCAAAAACCACGCGAAGCAACCGGAAGTGCTCGTCAAAGTCGGCGCGCAAATTCGCGCAGGCTCGAACGATGTGCTCGGCGTGATGATCGAGAGCAACATCGCGGGCGGCAAACAAGAGCTCGGCGGCGACAAATCCGCGCTCGTTTACGGCCAAAGCATTACGGACGCGTGCGTCGATTTCGCGACCACCGAGCGCATGCTCGAGCAATTCGCGGAAGACGCCACGCGCCGCAACCCGGCGCGCGCCACGGCGTGACGCGCACGAGTCGCTTCAATTCGAGAGCAACGCGGCGCCGCTCCGCACTTGCGAGCCTTTGATCGTGCGTACCGTCTCCGGCAAGCTGTGGCACAGCGGGTCTGCGCCGATCGTGCCGTGAAGCTCGTCCAGATAGCTCGCTGCGCGGACGCGTTCGAGCTCGGCGCGCGCGTGCGCCAGTCGTTCGCGAATGCCGAGCCGCTCGGCTTCATCGCGATGGCTCGCGAGCGCGAGGAATTCGCTCAAGCTGTGCACGTGCCTTTGCCATAGCGCGACGTCACGCGCTTGCTTGGTCTCGAGCCGCTTCTTGTACCATTCGCTTTCGAGCAACGACTCGCGCGTGAAGAGCGCGCGTAGTTCTGGGTGGCTGATGTCTTTGCCTTCGAAGTGACCGTGCGCCATCACGTGCAGCAAGGCGCGAAGCGGCGGGCACGCATCCTCGATGCTGCCGTCTTGGAAATAGATTTCGGCGGCGTATTTTTGGGCTTCGACGATATTGTTGACGCCGTCCGCGAACACGGCGGCATCCTGAATTTCTGGTTTCAAAATCTCGTCGGTGAAGACCGCCGCGGGATTATCGAATACGCGCGCGAAGAAGGTGTGCACGAACTTGGCCGTGATGCGATAGCCGAGGCGGCTCGCGAGCACCTTCTGGCCCTCGAACTCGTAGTCCTCCATTTTTTCGAGCTGCCCGGCTTCGATCAAGTTCTTCGGATCGCGCTCGTTCGGGAACAAGCGACACCAGATTTCGGGAATCAGCAGGCTGATGTCGTGATCGACGCGGTACTTCGGCCCGATGTAACCCGCGGCGGAGCTGAAGCCCGCGTAGCCGGTGAGCAGCATCGAGACGAGCGCGTTGTTCAAATCCGCTGTCGCGCTGAGCGCGTTGAACGGGCCTTTGGTGAGCGCACCCTCGGAGCCCGCGCCGGTCGTGCTCGGCGATTTGCCGGTCACCGAGCAGACGTAGTCCATGAATAGTTCGGGCAGAGCTTGATAGTGAATCGGCCCGTACACGCAGAGCGCGCGCACGCCATCTTCGGGCGGATTGTTTCGCCGGCCAGAGAGCACGCTGATCACCGGAAAGATCACCGGTTCCGCGAGCGCCAAACGCCGATACAGCCGCGCGCCCATCTCGGCCACGTAGCGATCGCGCGGACGCGATACGTCCGGACGCACCTGCAAGTAGCGCGGATTCTTGCTCGGCTTGCCGCCGACGATGCGCGGCTTGGCCGAACAAATCGCGTAGCCGTCAGCTTCACGTGCCGCGTTCTTCGAGACGTGCTGGCGCATCGGCTCGGTGAACGCCACGTGAACCGCGACGTCTTCGACGATCTGCTGCGCGTCAGCTGGCGTGAGCGGCTGGAAATTGGACACGAACAAACCCGGGCGCGACATGTCGCTCTCGGTTTGGCGATCGAAGCCCGGATGGATCGCTTCGTCCGGCCGCTGAAACAGCCGAAACTCGCAATTTTGAGCGAGCTTCAAGCTCGGGTGTCCGGCGTATTCCGGGGGCAGTCCGAACAGTTTCGACGCAGGCACCACCACCGACGCGGTGATGTCGTCTTCCATTTGGACTTTGTCGGCGGCGAGAAAATCTTGGCGCAACTTGTAAGTGCGCCACGCGCCGTCCGCTTGCAGGCCGACGCGCAAGTAGCTACCGACGAGCCTGCGTTCGCCGTATTTCAACTCGTGGCCCGGCGCGCCGTTGATGATGTCGACGTGAAAGTGCTTGCGCCAATTGTCGCCCCAATCGGTGCGGTAGAAGCGCTTGATCACGAACACCAGCGCGCGCACGTAGTTCGGAATGCTCTCGAGCCACGCGTTGTATTCCGCGGTGAATTCGGCCGGATTCGGCGTGAGCAATTTGATCACCGAACCAAGCGAACGATCCGGCGACAAGATCCGGCGCGACGGATCGCGCTCGGCGGCCGCGCGCAGCTCCGGCTTGAGCGCGTCCCGAAAATTGCGTTTGAAGATGCTCTCCACCAAATCCAAATCTTCTTCGAAGCTGCGCACGTAGATCGGCCCGTACAAGACGGCGTCGACCAAGCTCTTACTGATCTCGGATTTGCCGCCGCCCGAGACCGTGCACGGCTTGTGACAAAACGTGCCCTCGGCGACGGTGCCGATCAAACGCCAGCTCGGCGCTTCGGGGTGTTTTTCCATGCGCAGCTTGTAGCCGCTCGGATGAATGTAAATGCGGCCCGGCAAGAGTTTCAGGTGCTGCTCTTCGCCTTTGCTCGTCCATTTGATGTCTTGCCGCTTGACGTCGATTTGCATGTCTTCGGGCAAGTAGTGAATCTCGGGATACACGCCGTCCGTCGCGTAGCCTTCGTCGTGTAGCGTCACGCGTTCGCCCAAAAGCTCGAGCACCTCCGAGAAGCGATGTTCCGAGCTCGTGAGTCGCGCGTCGTAGCCATCGCCGAGGCTCACGGTCGAAAACGCGAGCGCCCCGCCGGCATGCTCTTCTTCGGCCAAGCCAAACAAGTTTGCGCTGTAGCCGATTTGGGTTTTGACCTCTTTCTTGCAATACCCGAAATAGTTGTCGGCGAGGATCGTCACCATCACGCCGTCGACGCTGCGCGCCGTCACTTTGAACGGGCTGCCGTTGTTGTAGAGCTCGTTCTCGCTCGCCCAACACATGCCAGCGGCGCGCTCTGCTTCGCTGGCGTGGCTCACGTGCGGCAAACCGAGCTCTTTCTTTTTCAGACGCGTGAGGTGCGGCGCCAAAATCACGCAGCCCGTCGTACCGGTCCAATGATCGACGTCGAGCGCCGCGTCGTTTTCGGACAAGAACGGGTCGCCCGCGTTGCCGAAGATGCTTTCGACGAAATCCAAGTTCGAGCACAGGCCGCCCGGCGCGAAGAACCGCACTTCCATGCGCTTCTCCGGCGAAACCTTGGGCACCTCCGGGCACACCAGCGGCCGCAGCATCAGCGAGACCATCGCCTGACACGGCTCGTGCCAGTTCGCCGTGAACGGCAGTTTCAACAAATGCGCCGGCGGATTGAGCGCCTCGCGCAATAAATTCGCATACGCGATCAGCGGCACACGCGTCTTGTCCGCCGGGATCGGCAGCCCGCCTTCAGCGACGTGAAACACGCCTTGCGTCGTTCTGCGATCGTTCATCGGATTGTGCAGCACGCCGTTGTCGAGCCGATAACTCGACACGACCTCGTTGTGCCAAACGTCCGCGTCGATCGGCAACGAAAGCTCGCGCGCGAGCCCGTAGCGATCGACGATCAACGTCTCGCTCGGCAAGCGCACCGCTTCGCTCAAATTCAAGCGTGCGAACAGCCCATCCAGATAGTTTTGGATGCGCTGATCCGCCGGGCACAAGTGGTTGCTCAAGAGCCGGCTTTGCTCGCGATAGCGCGCGAACAAATCGCGACCGAGGCTCAATATCTCGCGCTCGCCGAGGCCGTCCGGAATGTCGATGCCCATCGCCGCGAGCTTGAGCAAAATCGAACGAATCGTCGTTCGCCGCTCGGGCACTGCCACGCTGCCATCCGCTCTCAACCCAACGCTCTGCTCGAGCTCCATACGAACCTCCAGTGGGGCGCCGAGTGTGGCTCCGCGCCCGCGTCTCGCCCAGCGCAACCGACGCGCGTTCACACTCGGTCGCACGATTTCGCGCGCGCGTGCGCATCCGTGCAGGGCACAGAACCGCTCTGCCGGGAAAAATCCGAAGATTTGGGTTTATTGATGGTCACGCGCAGCGGCACGACCACCTTGCTGGACGTCAAATCGGTCACCGTGATCCATTGCTGGGCCCGGGTGCTCGCGCTCTCGCGCTCCGGGTTCCCCCTGACGCCGGGCTGCGCCGGACGTGGGGGAACCCCGGCAAATCGCCGCGCGCAATGCAACGCCAGCTTGCGCTCTCAGCCGAATAGAGCGACTCGTCACTCGCCGTCATGCCCGCCCCGATCGCGTCAGATTCTCGCTCGCTCGGCAAAAACGACTACCGCACGCTAGCTCTCGCAGCACTCGGCGGCGCGCTCGAGTTCTACGACTTCGTCGTGTTCGTGTTCTTCACGAAAGTGCTGAGTGGCGTCTTCTTTCCGCCCGAGATGTCGGAGTGGATACGGCAACTGCAAACCTTCGGCATCTTCGCGGCCGGCTATTTGGCGCGCCCGCTCGGCGGCATCGTGATCGCGCATTTCGGCGATCTGCTCGGCCGAAAGCGCATGTTCACGCTCAGCATCTTCTTGATGGCTGTACCCACGCTCGGCATGGGACTCTTACCGAGATACGCGAGCGTAGGTGCGCTCGCGCCGATCGCGCTGCTGTTGCTGCGCATTCTGCAAGGCGCGGCGATCGGCGGCGAGGTGCCGGGCGCTTGGGTCTTCGTCGCCGAACACGCGCCCGAAAAACACACTGGCTTCGCCGTCGGCACGCTCACCGCCGGACTCACCGCGGGCATTTTGCTCGGCTCGCTCGTAGCGACGAGCATCACGAGCGCGCTCAGCCCCGCCGAAGTTTCGCAATACGGCTGGCGCATTCCGTTCTTGCTCGGCGGCTGCTTCGGCTTACTCGCCGTCTATTTGCGGCGTTTCCTAGAAGAGACGCCGGTGTTCAAACAAATGCACGAATCTCGCGCATTGAGTCGAGAGCTACCGCTCAAAACCATCGCCCGCGACCACTTGCCCGCCGTGCTCTTGTCGATGGCGCTGACTTGGGTGCTGTCCGCGGCCGTCGTGGTCGTGATCTTGTTCACGCCGACGTATTTGCAAACCGCGTACGAGCTCGCGCCGCGCTTGACGCTGCAAGCCAACAGCGTCGCGATCGTCGCGCTTACCTGTGGCTGCGTGGTCTTCGGCTGGCTCAGCGATCGCATTGGCAGCAAATGGGCGCTCTCTGGCGGCAGCCTCGCACTGATCGCTTCGAGCTTGTATTTCTACTACTCACTGCCGCTCGACGGCGCGGCACTGTTTGCGGCCTACGCGATCGTCGGCTTCTTCGTCGGCTCGATTGGAGTCGTGCCGTACATCCTGGTGCGCGCGTTTCCAGCCAAAATCCGCTTTTCCGGCTTGTCTTCGTCGTACAACGTTTCGTACGCGATCTTCGGCGGGCTCACACCCGTCGTGCTCACGCTCTGGCTCAAGAACGATCGTCTCGCGCCCGCGCATTACGTCGCGGCGCTCGCAGCGCTCGGCTGCGCGCTCGCATTCGTGCCGGCGCAAGCCAGTGACAGCGACGCGTAAACGCACGTTGCGAATCGCCCGGCCGAAGCGTCGCGAGACGGCGACGCTTACGCACGCCGGAACACCTTCGCCCCCGAACGCGCGTGATTGACGAGTCGATCGCCGCGTGTTCCCATCATAAGATGGCTCTTCGCTCTTCACTGGTCTGGTTCGTCACCGTTTGCGCCTTGAGTTGGAGCTGCGGGGGCGGAAGCTCGAATGGCGGGGGCAGCGGCGGCACGGGCGGCTCAAACACGAGCGGCGGCACGTCGAGCCAAGCAGGCACTCACTCGGGTGGCTCGAGTCAAGCTGGCAGCACCACACAAACCGGTGG
>DASYCL010000401.1:0-5747 GCA_036500245.1 Polyangiaceae bacterium
CGAATCTGCTGCCCCGTCTTATTTCCGGGCATGCGAGCCCCGGGCCTTATCGGGCGCGACCGCGCGCCGAGATCTGAGAAGCGCATCGCTGGTATTCGCATCTCTCCTCTTTCTTTCGCGCCCCAGCGCGTGCGAAGGACTCGGGCCAGATGCCCGGAAATAAAACAAAGCTACTGATTCGCCGGGCTGATCACGGTTTTCGAAAGAGAGGCGAGTAATGAGAACTGACCGAACAGGCGCGAGCCCACGTCGCTCGACGCGCGGGCGGCCAAGCGCTGTGCTCGCGCAGGGCCCAAGCATTCCCGCGCGCGGTTGGGCCTCAGCCCCGAAATAGCTCGTAAGCACAAAAAACACGGGAAAGCATGAGAAATCCCGGAAGGCCCTTAGCCCCGCTTTCGGATCCGAACCCACTTGGCTATTCTGGGCTGTGATGAGTACGCCCGAAATCACGTTCGCCGCACTGACCGACGTTGGACGGGTGCGTGAGCACAACGAAGACAATTTCTTGGTCGACAAGAAGCTCGGGCTGTTCGTGGTGTGCGACGGCATGGGCGGCCACGCCGCGGGCGAAGTCGCGAGCGCGCTCGCCGTGCGCACGCTGCACGAAGAAATCAAAAAAGAAGCCGACCTGCTCCAGGACTACGCCAAGGCGAGCAAGGGCGCGGCCAAGGTCACCAAGCGCGACATCTTGAACATGCTGGAGTTCGCTGTGAACCGCGCTTCACAGCGCGTGCACTCCGAAGCCGCGAAAGACTCGAAGAAACGTGGCATGGGCACGACGCTCGTGTGCTTGCTCGTGATCGGCAAAGAAGCCTTCATCATCTATGTGGGTGATAGCCGCATTTACGTGCTGCGCGACGGCGTGCTCGAGCAGTTGACCGAGGATCACACCGTCTACAACGAGCTCATCAAGCGCAAAAAAATGCCGCGCGAGCAGGTCGAGCAGCTCGCGCAAAAGAACGCGATCACGCGCGCGGTCGGCGTTTACGAGCATGTCGAGCCGGACACACTGGTGCTCGATCTCACCGCCGGCGATCGCTTCCTTTTGTGCTCGGACGGCTTGTGTGGCTATTTCGAGGAGGATCTCGACGGCCTCGGTAAGCGGCTCTCGAACTCCGACGCAGACGCCGCCGCCAAATCGCTGATCGACGCCGCCAACGAACAAGGCGGCAAAGACAACATCACCTCCGTCATCGTCACCGTCGGGGATGTGTCGGAGCGCGACGAGACGCGCGCCAAGCAGCTGCAACTGAAGCGCGAAATCCTGGCGCGTATGCCGCTGTTCCGACCGCTCAACGATCGCGAGATCTTGCGCGTGCTGCAAGTGACGGACGTCTCGAACTACGGCAACGGTGAGACCATCATTTCCGAAGGTGACAAAGGCGAAGAGCTTTACATCGTGCTCACCGGCCACGCCAAAGTGATGCGCAACGGCGCCGAGCTCGCCACACTGAACGCCGGCGATCACTTCGGCGAGATGGCGCTCGTGCGCAGCCAGCCCCGCTCGGCCACCGTGGTCTCGGACGGCAACAGCGAGCTGATGGTGATTCGGCGCACCGAGTTTTTCGAGATCCTGCGCAAGGAGCACCAGCTCGCGGTCAAGCTTTTGTGGCAATTTTTGGGCGTGCTGGCGGATCGCTTGGCGGACACCAGCCGAGAGCTCGGCGCCGCGAAGGAAGAGCTCGCGGCCGAAGACATCACCGGCGAAATCTTCGCCGAAGACGACGACGACAATCGCAAAACGTTGCTGATTCCGCCGCCACCGCCGTCACTGCGCGGGGGCTGAGTCAGAATGCGTGCGGCGATCGCCGTGAGCTTTTTTTTGGGGGTTGCCTGGTGCGGCTGCGGCCGGCATAGCCGGGCCACGAAGCCAGCGACGAGCGCGTCCGCGACGAGCAGCGCTACCACCACGACGAGCGCGCCCGCGAGTTCCGCGGCGGCCGAGAGCGCGCCCGCGCCGTCCGGCACCGAGCGCGTGATCAGCGAGAAATCGGCGTGTCGCGCGCTCGCGGTGAGCGGCAAAGCGCGCGTCGACGGCAAAGCGATCAGCGTCGGCACCCTGCTCGACGGCGAGCACTGGCTCGAGCTCGACGAAAACTCAGCGCTGTCTTTGCGGCACACGCAGACGAGCCGCGAACTGAAATTGCTCGGACCCGGGCTCTTTTTGCCATGCCGGCACGGCAGCGAACAATTTTTGCTCGCCAAAGGCCGACTCACCACCACCACCACGCTCGGCGTGCGACCAGGCGCGGAGGTCCTGATCGCGACTCCGCTCGGCAGCATCCACTACGGAGATGCGGCGATCGACGTGCAGTTCGACACACGCGGGCTGCACCTGCGCGTCAACGGCGGTAAAGCTTGGCTCGATGCCGCCGATCCGGACCCCAAACACCCGATCAAGAACCCGCTGCTCGTGAAGCAAGAGGCGCGACTCCCCAGCACTCATGCGACGGCCGGCGCGCGCGCCGATGCCTGCCAGAAGGCGGCCGAAACCGCAGCCGCCAGCGCCGTTCGCGTGCTCGCCCCCCCGAGTTCGACCCCGCAAGACTCGCTCGGAGCACGCGCGGCCGAGCAAATGCGCGACCGGGCGGCCGCGCGCACGGCGTGCTCGGTGGCCGCAGCAGCGGCGGGCGCGGTTGCCGATCCGGCCGAGCGGCAGAGTTTGTGGGCCTCCATCACACACTCGGACGAGCTCTGGCAGAGCGTACCGCGTGGCGTATCCGCGCAGAAAAACTGATGGTCCGTTGACAGTTTCGACGGTGCGCCGCTAGCGTCCCACGTGGGCGTCCTGGTGCCCCTTGCAAGAATGAGCCTTAACAGTAAGCGCTTCGCGCTCGGCGCCCCGATCCTGGGTTTGTGCTGCGCTGCCTTCACCGCTGCGGCTCCGGCCCGCGCCGATGAACCGCGCAAAGTGAGCGAGCCGAACGTGCTCAAGGAGCCAGCCGAGATCACGCAAGTGGCCGACGCGTTCGACGACGATGATCCGTTCGATCTGAACCTGTCGCTCGGTTACGAAGCGACTTGGACGTCGTCGACGATCCGGCGCGAAACGTCGATCGCCCAACCTGGGCTCTCGCAGGGCGGCTTCACTCAGGCCAACATGAACGCCGCGCAGTACAAGCAGACCACGAGTCGGCTGCTGACCCGCGCGGACATCGGCTTGTACAAAGACATCGCGCTGGTCTTCCGCGTGCCGATCATCTTGTCGGATGATCGCTCGCTCGGCGGCGTCGCCGGCAGTGACGGCCAGCAATCGGTGGTGCTCGCTGGCGCGCCAGGCGAGCAACTCTTCAGCTTGCCCTTCAAATCCCCCACGCGCAGCGGCATCGAATACCTCGCCGTCGGCATCGACGCGGCGATCATGAATCAGGCGCGCGATCTGACCAAGCCGACTTGGGTGGTCGGGATCGAAGGCCGTTTCAACGTCTCGGAGCCGATGCACGCCTGTAACACCAACACCTCTGGCTTGAATCAAGCCGGCGGACAGGTGCAGTGCGCGTATCCTTCGGACATCAACCGCAACGGCAAATCGGGCGAATACGTCGACCCAGATGCGGGCTCGCTCGAAGGCCGCTTCAGCGGCTCGCGATCGCCAGGCGTGAGCCGCGGCACGACCGCGCTCGAAGCGCACACCTACCTCTCTCGCCGCATCAAGTACATCGAGCCCTACGGCGGCTTTCGCGCCCTGTTCGAGTTCCCGAACGACTCGAGCGACTACGGCGCCACCGATTTGCAGGGCTCGCTCGTGAATCACCCGCCACTACGCGGCACGCTCTTGCTCGGCTTGAACGTGATCCCGTGGGAAATTCCCGAGCAGTTCCAGCGCATCACGATCGATTTCCGCTTCACCGGCACGTACGTGTCCGAAGGCCGGGACTACTCCGAATTGTTCGACGCGCTCGGCTCGAGCGACGCGCCGTCATTGCGCACGCCGAATTTCGCTTCCTTTCAGAAGAATACCGAGCCGTGTCAGACCGCGATGGTGAACGGCATGTGCCCCAGGCCTCCAGCCGCGTCGGTGGTGAATCCGCAATCACAGAAGGTGTACTTCACCGGCCTCACGGACGTGCAGCAGCACGGCGAGTACATGCTCAGCACCGAATTTACTTGGCAAGCCGGCGAGTACATCAAGTTTCACGTCGGCGGCGGCTATCAGATCAATCAGTCGCACTTCATCACCTTCGATCAAGCATGCAACCCGGATTTCGCGGGTGACATCAATAAATCCGGGCCGTGTCACAGCGGCGGCGGCACCTCTTCCACCAGCGCGGTCACCGCCACCGGCATTCCGAATCCGAACTATCGCCGCACGATCAACGATCCCGGCTATCGCTTCAAAGTGGACGATTCACACGCCTTCGACGCGTGGGTCAACGCCACGGTGATGTTCTAGCGAAGGCCGGGCGGCTTCTGTCATGCGAAGCCTGATTCTCGGAGCGGCGCTCGCGACGGCCATGGTCGCCACGCCATCGATCGCGTTCGCCGGCCCGAACGACGCGATCTTGCTACCGACGGCGATTCCAGAAAAAGCCGACCTCGCGCTCAATCCCGAGACGACCGAGGAAGTGAGCAGGCTCGCGCATCAACTCGACGCGATCTTGAGCGAAGCCGTCCAAGATCTCGGCCTCACGCTCACCGTTTCCGATCGCTCGCGCGACGCTATCCCGAGCGACGACATGCTGGTCGAGCGCGCGACCGAGTCTTGGATCATCTCACCGCGCGTGAGCCTCGAGGGCAGCGGCATTCGGTTGCGCATCGTGGCCGTCGCGCCAGGCGAAAATGTGCTGCGCGAACGCACTCAGCGCGTCGATTTACAAGAGCTCGAAGTGCGCGCCAACGTGATGATGCGCGACGTCGTGCAGAGCTCCAAAGGCACGCCGGCAGACAAGGGCACGCCGCGCGAGCAGCGGACCGAGCAGGTGTTCGACACCGAAGCGCCGCGCTCGCAAGGGCGCGCGGTCTTGGCGCTGAATGCAGCCGTGGTCGGCGGCTACGTCGGGTTTTCGTTGCAACACGCGAGCGGCTCGGACGACGCGCGGCTCACTTACCCGCTGGTCGCGCTCGGCACGGGCATCGGGCTCGGTGCGTCCATGCTCGTCGCCGACGAATGGGACATCACACTCGGCGATGCTTGGTTTTTATCGGCCGGCGCCTGGTGGCCGATCGCATCGGGCGTCCTCCTCGCCAAGAGCTACAACGTTCAAGACGAAGATCGCTATGTATACGGCCTGGTCGCGGCCGCGGGCGGCGTCACCCTCAGCGCCGCCGCGCTCAGTTTGAAGCCGATGAGCGAAGGCGGCGCGGTGCTCGCGCACTCCGGCGGTGCCGCGGGATCGTTGCTCGGCGGTCTCACCGAGCTCGCATATCGCGGCACCACCAAAGTCACGCCCGAACGCGGCATCGGTTACGGCGCGGGCCTCGGTGTACTCGCCGCCGGCGCGCTCGCCACCCAAGTCCACGTGACCTCATCGCGAATGCTGTTGATCGATCTTTCGGCGAGCCTCGGCGCGCTCACCGGCGCGGCCGCGGCGAGCCCGCTCTTACTGGTGCGTGAAAAAGAGAACAGCTCGCGCGACCGGCTTTGGCTCGCCAGCATTGGCGCCGGCACGATCATCGGCGGCGGCATCGGTTGGCTCAGCACGCGAGGCTCGAGCAGGCTCGAAGCGCGCGACGACAATCGCGTGCACGCCGCGCCGTACTTCGACATGGAGCCCGCGGATCCACTGCGCGGCACGCGTTCGTTCATG
>DASYCL010000402.1:0-6820 GCA_036500245.1 Polyangiaceae bacterium
GCCCTGCTCTATCCAACTGAGCTACGGGGGCGGCGCGGCGGACCGTGTCACGTCCTCGGCCGATCCTCAAGCGCCTCTCTTCGAGCCTGAAACAAGGGCCAAAGCGCGCCCAAGGTGCAGGCGACGATGAGCGGCGCGGTCGCTGCGCTCATCCCGCGCGCGTAGGCGGCACTGCCCGGTCCTGCCCCGTGCGCTAGCGCTGTTCCGACCAGTCCCGCGCCTGGCCCGAGCGCGTATCCAACACCAATCAAGGCCTCATGCGCGCCGCCAGCGTCCACTGAAGCGTTCTGCACGAGCTGCGCGTAGTAGAGCGCGGCCGTGTACAAAAATCCCGCGGCCACGCCGAACAGCACTTCGCCGCCGATCACGCTCACCACGTCTCTTCCCAAGAGCACGAGCGCGAAGCCACACGGCAACGCCGCGATCGAAGCGAGCAACGGCGGCTTTTTGCCGTGCCAGCCGCTATAGACGAACAAGCCCGCGAAGCAGCCGAACCGCGCAATATCGAGCAAGCTCGAAGCACGTGCGGCCGCAGCCGTTCCGAAGCCGACGCTCTTCATGATCTCGGGCATCAATGGCGCGAGCAGGAATAAGAGCATGTAGCTTTC
Source organism: Polyangiaceae bacterium (assembly GCA_036500245.1). Classification (GTDB taxonomy): domain Bacteria; phylum Myxococcota_A; class Polyangia; order Polyangiales; family Polyangiaceae; genus PMG-095. The sequence continues at coordinate 609 of DASYCL010000402.1, forward strand.
GAGCATCGCAAAGCGTGCTGACACGAGTAACGCGCGATAGCGCGTGAGCACTTCGGCGTCGGGGCGCGTCGCGTGGCTGGCTTCGGTGTGCGCCGGATGCGCGGGGAAGGTGCTGACCGAGAACCACACCAAGCCGAACAGCACCGCGGCTACGACGAAGAGCGAGCGCGGCGAACCCGAAGCGATCAGCGGGCCCGCGACGAACAACGCCGGCGCGACTGAAAGCGCCCAAGCGATGTTGTAGCGGCTCAAGGCTTTGCCCAAGCTTTGCGGCGTTTCACCGGCGCTCATGTAGCTTTCGAAGATCGGCCACATCGAGCCTTGGAGTAGCGCGAGCAATGCGAAGCAGATCGTGAGTACGAGCGCGGTCGGGAAGAAGGCGAGCGTGACGTGCACGGCGATCAGTGAACCCAAGATCGCGAGTAGGGACGTGCGTTCGCCGAGGCGCGTCGCGATGATGTGGCTCGAGGACGCGCCGCACACGTAGGTGACGCCGAATAGGAGCGCGAACCAGAGGTTTTGCGCTTGGGTGAAGCCGAGTCGATCGTTGGTGAAGAAGTAGACGCCGCGCTGGAGCAGCACTCCGGCGAAGCTTGCCGTGAAGGCGTTGATGAGCACGCGCGTTTTCAGCGTCACGCTTCGACTCCACGCGCGCGGGGCAAGACCAGGATCGAACACCAAACCAATGCGCCGCTGAGGAGGAACACGAGCGAGTAGCCGCTACTTTTCGCCAGCCAGCCGAGCCCGTACACCCAAATCGCGAATCCGCCAAAGAAACAAGCGGAAAAGTAGCTCATCACCGCGCCGCGCCGCGCGCGCGGCACGCCCTCGGCGGCGATCGCGTTGAGCGCCGGATAGAGGAAGCCGTGCGCGAGGCCGAGGCCAGCGCCGAGCAATGGCAGTAGTGCGGGACGCAACGCGGCGGAGCCCGTCGCGTCGATGCCGTAAAGCACGAGCGCGGCGAGGACGACGCGACGCCGGCCGAGGTTGTCCGCGACGTTGCCGAGCAAGATGCGTACGAAGAGCGCGCTTGCCGTGTAGCCGACGAAGAAGCCGCTCACTTGTTTCGCGCCGAGCGAGAGCGCGAACGCCTGCGTGAACGTGAACAGGGCGCCGAACGCCGCGCCGGCGGCTGCGGCACAAGCGAATGCACCGAAGCGCGCAGAATCGAAGATCAAGCTGAGCGCGCTCGCGCCGGTTTCGCGCGAGCTCTGCGTGAGTGAATCCTTGTCGGGCTCGCGGATGCCGAGGGCGAGCAGCATCGCTAACCACGACGAAGCTCCGGCGAGCAGAAATACCCAACCCCAACCCCAATGATCGGCCACGACTTCACCGAGCGATGGAGCGAGCGCATTCGTGGCCACGCTCGCAACCCCACACAAGCCAATGGCCTGCCCTAATTTTTGTGGGGGTGCCATGTCCGCCGCGAGCGTCGCGTCGGCGTTGAAGACCAGCACATACACGACTCCGAGCAGCGCGCGCATAACGTAAAGCGGCGCGCCGACCGTATGAATCCAGGCGAATCCCGCTGCGAGCAGGCCGTGCAGGAGCGTCCCCCAGAAAATCATCGGCCGCCGCGCGCCGCGATCGATCAGCGCGCCGACGAGCGGCGTCAGCGCGACCCCCGCGAACAAATTGATCGACGAAGCCGCGCCGATCACCGCCGAACTCGCGTGAAACTCTTGCGTCAAATACTTCGGCAAAAGCAGGAACGCCGACCACGAGAACGAGAAGAAGAAATGCACGCAGAGCAAGAGCACGAACGGCCGCGTGAGCAGCGTTTCGGATGCAATCGTGGAACCGGTACTGGGAGCTGCGAGCGACAAGCTCGGGCGGGTGGACATGGCGGACTTTCGGGTTCGCCTCGCCAAGCAGGGGAGCCGTTCATCGCGCACCCTCCACCTGGCTCGGGGAGGGCAGTGCGACTCAAACTAACTCAGCCGCGCGCACCCTCGCCCCAAATAGCCTTAAGAACTCGACGGCAATTGTGGGCGTGGTGAGTCACAGCGAAGACAAGATATAGCCCGCACTATCGCGACGTCAATCAGCCAGTGGAAAGTGATCTCGGTCTCTTCTTCCGTCCCCTCTTTCGCGCCGGAGCGCGCGCGAAGGGTTTGGGCTCGCCTGCCCGGAAATAAAACAAAGCTACAGATTCGCGGGGCTGATCACGGTTTTAGAGAGAGAGGCGGCCACGTTAAAACTGACCGAACAGGCGCCGGTCGCGTTGCCCGATGCGCGGGCGGCCAAGCGCAATGAAACGCGCAGGGCCCCAAACAAGGCTCTTGCAAGCCAAACATCCCAAGACAAGCACGAACCCTCACGCTTACGGTGGAACACTCAAACTCGCATTCGGTCCCGGCCCCTCAAAAGCACCGAGAAATGCGACCAAGTCTGCTTGATCCTGCACGCTCAGATCGAGCGGCATGAGCTCGTTCGTGCCCGGGTAACCAAAGGCGTCTCCGCCGCGAGTGAAGAACGTAACGACGTCTGCCAAGCTCTTCAGTTGACCGGTGTGCATGAACGAGGGGCGGCGTGCTTCGCAGCGCAAGCTCGGCGTGCGAAACGCGCCGGTCAGGCTGTCGTCTACGGCAGTCGGTAAGCGTTGATCGTCACCGTCGCTGAATTTGCCGCCCGTATTCAAGGGATCGGCGATTGCCGCGGCCAAGCCGCTGATGGCGCCCTGGTCGCCTTGATCCGTAAACACGACCGCGACCGTGCCCGGTTGTAACCCGACATTGTGAAACTTCTGGTCCGACAAATACGGCCCTGAGTGGCAGGTCGAGCATTGCCCGCGCCCGACGAAGAGCGCCGCGCCGCGCTGCTCGGAAGCGCTCAGCGCGCTGTCGTCGCCCGCGATCCAGCGATCGAAGCGACTCGGTCCGCAGCTGAGTAAGCGCTCGTACGCGCCGAGCGCTTTGCCCATGTTCACGATCACTTCGCTGACTGCGTCTTGATCGGCGGCGCTCAGGCCGTCGAATTCGGCGCCGTCTCCGGGCATGCCGTGCTCGGTGCCGTTGCAGGTCGGCACGGGATCGACGGTCGAGGGTTGGCAGCCGGTGAGCGTCGCGTCGAGTGCCGGAAAGCGCGTGCTGTCGTCGAGCGGCGGCAGCGCACCGAACACGGTCTCGTAGTCCGCGCGATAGAGCGCGAAGACTTGTTCGGCCGCGAACAAGCGCGAACTGTTCATTTCCACCGGTGATTCGAGCGGCCCGAACGGCTGGTTGTAGAGCGCGTCGTGCCGGCCGTCCCACATCAGGAGCTTCACTTGCCCCACGTTCAAGAGCGACGGCGTGCGCCGGCGACCCCAGCCCGCCGCGAGCGAAATTTCTTCACCGAGCGTGCGATTGTCGAGGAAGCCGGCACTCGGCACATGACAGCCGGCACACGCGACTTTGCCGGTTTGGCCTTGCATGCCGAGTGTGTTGTCGCTGCCGTCGTCGTCTCCGTCCAGCAGCTTGCCGGAGAATGCGGTCTCGAAGAAAAAGCGTTGGCCGAGCGCCGCTGCCTGCGCGTTGTCCGCAAAGCGGTTGCTCGCGTCGGGACCGGGTGGAGGCAAGGTCGGAGCGGAGAGCGTACTCAGCGCGGCGCGTTCGGCAGCGGTCGGCGCGCCGCTGCTTGGTTGATTGGTTGCATCGGAGCTACAGCCGCCGAGGCACACGGTTGCGAGCGCCCACGCCGGCAAGAGCGCTGCAGAAAAGCTTGCGATTCGCCGTGCTAGAGCGAGATCGGCGCCGCGCAAGGCAGCCTCGTTTCATCCCAAGTGGGGGCCGAAACTCCGCTCGAGAAGCCAAGGTTGTCGAAGTGACGGCTCTGCTCGATCAGCATGTGCGCGGTGTGAAACGCGAAGGTGTGATCGACGCCCGAGTGATAGAGCGCGTCCCCCCAGGTCACGGTGACGCTGCCGGTCGGGGCCGCGCCGTCGGGCAAATTCGCGCAGCCGTACGGCGCGCCGTCGAGGAACAAGTACGCGCGCTTCGTCGACGTATAGATGTCGAAGAGCACGCGGTGTTCCGCGCTGGTGTGCTCGCCGAATTCGTCGTTCGGGTTCAAGCGCGTCGGTTTCCCGGTGCTGTCGAGCACGTGATAGAGGTCGTACACGGGGCACTGGTTGTTCACGTCCCACGTGCGCAGCTTGCATAGCTGGAGCTCGTAGTTGTCCGGGTAGTCGATCGACGTGTTGATGACCGCGCGCGGCTGTACGATGATGGTGTGGCCGCTCGCCAAATTGTATTGCACCGGCGCGTCTTGATCGCTGATCAGGATTTGGGGGTAGCGGCGGTCCGTCGCATAAGCGTCCACTTCCATCGTCACGTGCAGGAAGTTCGAGTCGCTCATGGTGGCTTTTTGATTCGCGGTCAGGCGATATTTGCCGTTCGTGTCCGACGACACGTCCGCGTAGCTGAGCCACCATTCACCGAGCACCGGCCCCGTCGCGTAAAGCCCCGTGCCCATGTCCGGCCCGGTCTCGGCGTTGATGAACATCTGATCCCAGGTTTGGGACTGCTGGCGCCAAGTTTGGTAACACATGCCGTCCCCACACGCGACGGGCATGAACGTCTCTTGTGGGCTATCCGGACCGAAGGTCGCGAGAAAATCCATCTTCGGATGCGGCACCGGCATCACGCTGATGAACGAACGTGCGATCGCTTGCGGTAGATTCGCGGCGGCGCCCTGGCCGTTGATGAAGACTTCGCTCGTCTTCGCAGCGGCGCGCGCGTCGTCAATCGTGAACCAGGGTTGGTGCACGATCTTGGTCGCGCCGTACGTCGCGGTCACGCTCGGGAACGATTGCGGCGAAAGGTGCCCTTGAAACGGGCAAGCACTGTCGAGCGCTTCGACGACGAGCGTCGTCGCCTGGGTGATGCCCGACCAGTTCAGGCGAAACGACGGCAACTTGTCGCCTTGATGGTAAGCGCGATTGAAGCGCTCTTGGCCGACCGCGAGTTCGTCGTGCGACCAGCCGCATTCGTTCGCGTAGTAGACGCGCATCAATGGCTGCGTGCCCGGGGCTTGCGCGGTCAGCACCGAAAATGCCGCGGTTTTGCTCGAATGTGCCTGAGCTTCCGAGCCGTCGGCGAAGTAAAAACGCTGTTGGTTCGGCGTGCCGGCTTGCTGATCGTCGACGTAGATCGTCGTGGTCGTCGCGTCTGCGCTGCCGGGCACGTAGAACGCGATGCCGTCGTCACGCGCGGCGGCCTTGAGGAGCGTCGTGCGCTCGTCCATGTCCGTCGTGTATTTTTTGACGCGCGATTCTTCCCAGCGACCGAAGAAGCAGGTGCTGTCCGCATTCGCATCCGATTCGCCCAAGCGATACACGGGCACTAGCCCGTCACCCGGGCCGGTGTAGACGTAGCCGAGCGTTGCACCGGCGAGCGTGCGCATGTAGCCGCCGACCATTTGCCCGTCGACTTGGGTGTGGATCGCTTCGCCGCCGATTGCCGCTTCGTTGTCTGCGTACGTCGGTGGGCTTTCGCGAGTGCCGGCGCAGCGGTAAGTCGCGTTTTTGATCGTGACGGCTCCGCCGCTGCCGACGGCAATGTCCGAATCAGCCGGGAGCTCGTACACGCGATAATCGAGCGCGCCCTCGACCGGGTCGAACGTGATCGACGCGCTGTCGTCCCCGAGCACGGCGACGACATTGCCGATGTGCGGGACGGACGGCAGCGTGGTCGTCGGATCGCTCGCCGCGGGACCGACCGCCATCATGCCGTTGTCGTACGGATCGGTCGGACCAATCGGCGCGTCATTGCCGGGTTCGGTCGGCATCGGTTTCGAGCCGCCGGAGCCGCCGTTTGCGCCCGATTTGCCCGAGCAACCCAAGCCGCCACTCAGGCCCGAAGCCGCAATGCACGCACTAATCAGGAGAGTCCGCCCAAGCCTCATCTCGCTTTCATAGCACGAGGGAATCGCAGTGTGGCGGGATTGTGTTTTGTCCTATGGACTCGCTCCGCGCTCGGTGACCTGTGACTGTCGTCAGAATTTTTTTTGGCCCTGCGCGTGCACGGTGCTTGGCCGCTCGCGCTACGAGCAACGCGACCGGCGCCTGTTCGGTCAGTTCTAACGTGGCCGCCCTTCTTTCGAAAACCGTGATCAGCCTGGCGAATCTGCTGCTTTGTTTTATTTCCGGGCAGGCGGGCCTCGGCCCTTCGCGCGCGCTCCGGCGCGAGAGAGGGAGAAGAGATCGTGTTGAGTGCTCTGCAGCTCGGTCTCTT
>DASYCL010000403.1:0-2057 GCA_036500245.1 Polyangiaceae bacterium
GTCGTATTGAGCGGCGATGCGCATCAGATTCTCGAGCCCGAGCTCGAGATCGAGCGGGTCGCGCTCGGCGGCGTCGATCACGTCGGTCACCGCCGTGACCTCGATCCAGCGCCGCATTTCGTCGAGCGAGGTGGTCTCGGCGGACCACGCCATCTCACGCAGCGAGCGCAGCGGCGCTTCGATCTCGGGCGCTTTGAGGCCGCGCCGCCAGAGGGTGGCCAGGCCACGCGCGAGCGCGCGCGCAGCGATCGCGCCGCCGTCACCCGCCAATATGCGCTTGCGCAAGCGATCCCAGAGTCCGGGTCGCTCGAAAAAGAGATACGGAGTCGCGGCGGCCACCGCGGCCAACGACCAAGCTTGCTCGTCGGGCGACTCGAGCAGCGCGATCAATTGGCTGGCCAAGAAATTGAGGCGCTCGGCGGGCAGCGACGCGAAGGCGGTGGTCGCGCGCTGCCGCAAAAGCGGCGACTCGCCGAGCACCCAATCGAGCAGCGTGCCTTCGAGTTGTTCCATCTTGCCGGTGAGCCGTCCGAGCGCGCGCGCGGCGTGGATCCAGACCAACGGCTCCGGGTGCAACAAGAGCGGCTGCAGTAACTTGAGCGTGCCGCCGATCAGCTCGGGATCCGCGTCCATGGGCATGCCGCACACGCTCACCTCGAGGCAGCGCGCTGCCAGCACGCGCCCGCGCAACGTGCCGCGTGCCGGCGCGCCGATCATCGCCTCGAAGGTTTCCTGCGAGCCCCAGATCCAGTTGCCTAGCCCCGGTATCTCGATGGCGCTCGCGCCCGCTTCCCAAATCAAGATCTCGAGCCGCGCACGCGCCTCGGTGTTGATCGGGTAGCCGAGCTCGGTGCCTCCGCCGAGCAGCGGCGCGCACGCGAGCGCGTCCAAGAGCGGTCCCTCGACCACGCGCTGGCGCGCGACTTCGGTCACGCGATCCGTGAAGTCCGGCAGCGAGTGCGCCATCGCCAGCAGCGCTGCCATCTTCGTGTCTCGTCGCCAGGTGCTCGAGTAACACCAGAGCAGGAGCACCGGTCCGACCGGCTCGGCGAACACTTTGCCGATTTCCGCGATGTCCGCGTTGCCTTGCAGGAGCGTGTGCAGCTCGGTGCCCAGCAGATCCGCGGCTTTTCGGACGTCGGCGGGCAACTCCTGATCAGCTTGCGCCTTGACGGCGTGACGCAGACGCGCGCGCCAGCGGCCGCGTACCGCCTCTTCGAGATCGGGCCGTTCGGTCAGGGACGTCGCCAGGGTAGCGAGCGCGTCGTGAGCCTGGGCCGAGAGCATCCTAAACCGAGGAGGGTAGCCCAGGACGTCCGCGCGATGCACTAAATGCGCGATTTTGCCGTGATTTAAGCGGACTTTTTCGGGCTCGTCGCCGCGCCCACGCCGGCTTTCGTGCCGTTTTTTGGCTCGCTTTGCAGCCGTGATTTTCGGGCGCGCGGGCTTCCCAGATAGCGCGAGGGGTTCCAGACTTCGGCTGAGGACTACTTGAGTATCCGTGAGCGGCTATCGGCGATCGGCGTGTGCGCTTGCGTGCTCGCGTGCGGTTCGCGCGGAGCTCCGGCGAACGCAGCTCTGCCCGCACACGTCGGCGCCGCGACCAGCGATGGTTGGGCGAGCCTGAGCTGGGAAGATCGCCACGATCAAATGACGTTTCTCGTGTTGCCGAACATGGCGCGCTTGTTCCAGGAATTTCAGCACGCGCCCGATCCGAATCTGACGTGTCGCAGCTGTCACGGCGCGGACGCTGAGCGCGTCGCGTACCGCATGCCGAACGGCTTACACCCGCTCGATCCGGCGCACATGCCCGACCCGGCGAGCGGCGTCGCGAAATTCATGACCGAGCAAGTTACGCCGAAAATGATCGATTTTTTGGGGGTGGAACCCTTCGACGCGCAGAGCGGGCGCGGCTTCGGCTGTTTCAACTGTCACGCGAGCTCCGGGCGATGAGCGAGCGCAGCCTGCTTATTTCACGGCGCAGCGCGCTCGGCGCGGCGCTGACGTTCGGCGTGGAAGCCGCGCTGCCTCGTTTTGCGCGCGCGGCCGAACCAGGA
>DASYCL010000404.1:0-4232 GCA_036500245.1 Polyangiaceae bacterium
GCGGGCAAGCTCTGCAAAAACGCTTTCAGTGCCGGCGGCAGCGGCATCAGTTTTTCGAGCTCCGCCAACGTGAGCGGGTGCAGCCCGCAACCGATGCCGATCGTGCGCTCGAGCTTGGCGGCTGCGAGGTTCCGCGTATCCGCACTGATCGTGAGCCCAATCGCGACCGAGCCATTCACGATTTTTCCCGCGAATTCGCCGGCTTTTGCCCCCAGATCATTGCCCAAGATTTTGGCCACGCGCGAGCCGGCTTCCACCGCAGCGAGGGCGCTGCACGGCAATTCGCCCTTGAGGCTGACGTTCGCCTGAGAGTGGTCGCTGCCGCGCACAATCAGACCGCTGCCGCGCAGCTCGAACGCGCCCGCTTTCAGGTGCGCCTGGTCCAAGTTGATGCGATCGCGTAGCGGCGGGATTGTGAATTTTCCGTCGAAGCTCGTGGTATCGCCGAAAATGAAGCCGTCCAGCTCGAATGGATGTGGTGGAATGTAACCCTTGAGGGTTACAGACGTTGCGCCCGAAATCGTCTCGGCTTCCACTGGGCCGCTAAACGTCAGTGTCGTTTCGGAGCTGACGATCACGCCGGATACCGGCAGCGTGACGCCGAGCGGCTTGGCTAGGCGCTCGGCCGCGATCGGTGCCAGCGTGAATTTCGCGGTTTGCGTTGGCGCGAACGACACTTCGACGCGAAACGGCGCTTTCCCCAAATCCGCCTCGCCGAAACCGAACGCGACGGCCGAACTTTGGCGCGTGAAGCTCGCCCCGACTTTGCCGAGATCCACGCCCAGAAACTTGGCATGCTCTGCGGTGAACACGCCGCCGGTAGCGGTGCGGTTCAGCGTGCCTCCCGTGACATCGAGCCAGGGCGCCTCGCCCGCTCGTTCCACGAACGTCACGTGCGTGCTCACCGCGCTGAGCGGGAGTTGGTAGGCGTGAGGGTGAGATTTGGTCCAGTCGCTGAGCTCGAGCCCGACGTTGGTGATTGAACCGAGCGCCTGGCCTTCGACGTTCGTGAGTTGAATCGAGGTCGGCACGAGCCCGTTCAACTCGATGTCGATGCGTCCAACCTGCATCGCGACCGAGCGCACGCCGTCGAGCGTGACGCGCGTTTGCGTGAGCTCGACCCAGCCCCAACCAAAATCGATCTCCTTCGGTTCGAGTGTGACGCCTTCCGCTTTGGCCGTGGCCAGCACGCGATCGCGCACGTAGCCCGGCAGCAGGAAAAAAATCGCGCTGGCGGCCGCGCCGAGCACCAGCACGGAAAGCAGGCCGAGGCTCAAGAGCCAGCGTTTCGCGGTCACCTTTGCTACGCTACGATCCCTTGCTGGCTCAGGGAACTCCGCTGCGGCGTTCCAGCGAGCACGCGCGAGATCCTCAGCGAATGCCGAACTACCTGACACCCGAAGGCGCAAAAAAACTCGCCGCCGAGCTCAATCAACTGGCCAGCGTGGAACGTCCGCGCGTCGTGCAAGAAGTGTCGGATGCTGCGGCGCAAGGCGATCGCTCGGAAAACGCGGAGTACATTTACGGCAAAAAGCGGCTGCGCGAGATCGATCGCCGAATCCGCTTTCTGACCAAGCGGCTCGACGGCGCGGTCGTCGTGCAACAACAAGCCAGCGCGCACGTCGAAGTGCGCTTCGGCGCCCGTGTCGAAGTCGTCGACGAGAACGAGAAGCGGAGCGCGTATGTCATCGTCGGTCCAGATGAAGCAAACCCTTCCGAAGGTCGAATCAGCTTTCAATCACCGCTCGGCAAAGCGCTGATGAAGCGCAAAGTCGGCGAAGTCGTGACCGTGACGCGGCCCGCCGGCGAGATTGAGATCGAGATCTTGGTGATCGAGTATTAGCCCTCAGCGCCGCTTCGCGCGCATCGCGGCCAGCGTTCGCGCAAGCGTCTCGATCACTTGCTCTTGGCCGATCGAATCGAGGAATTCTTCGTATTCGGCGAAGCGCTCGCGGACGGCGTTGCCGGCTTCCGAATCTTCGTCGACGAGCCGCGCATCGTCGTCGCTCAGATCGAAGTTGATGAAGCCGCGGCAGCGCGCTGAGCCGCATGAGCACGGATCGCGCGCGGGTTCGTTTTGGGTGACCCAGCCGTAGAAGATGGTGACCTCTTCGCCCGGCGCGATCGGTCGCAGGCATTGAATGCGGCCTTTGCGATCGGAGAAGATCGCGGCGTTCGGGCTGCAGCTGTGGTTGCAGAGCCAACCGCCGGGCACGCTCGTATCCGGGACGATCACGGTCCATTTTTCGGAGAGCAGCGTGAGTTTGCTTTCGGCTGCGGCAATGGCTTCCGGATCATCGACGTCCACGCGGCGTTGCTTGGGCGCGTAGGGCACGATCACGTCGCCGGGCTTGAACGCCTTTTTCGCGAATACACCGCGACCGGCGATGCTCTGTTCGCGAAATTCGACGGGCGAGAGGCTGAATTTGGGCTTGTGCGGTTTCGTCATGAACACTCATTGCGAGCGTAAATGCACCCGCGCGCGTTCGGCCAGCCCTTGAATCACCGCATGAAAGCTGGACAGAGCTTGCAGTTTTCCCGCGCCGAAACGGGCTTCGAGGCCGCGCTGGATGATCGGTACTTTGGCGGTGCCGCCGGTCGAACAAACGCGATCGACGTCTTCGGGCGTGAGGTTCGCGCGCGCGAGCACTTCGTCGAGGCGCGTGAGGATGCTCGTCGAGATGCGTGAGCTTGCGGCTTCGAAGCGCTGTCGCGTGAAATTCTCGTTCACGTCGATGCCCGGGTATTCGAAGCGAAACACGGCTGCGCTTTCACTCGACAGTGCACGCTTCTCTTGTTCGATTGCTTCGAAGAGTTGGAAACCGAGGCCATCTTCGATCAAGGTCGTCAATTGATCGACGCGCTGTTTGTCTTCCGCGGTGGCCGAGCCGGAGCGTACGCCGCGCAAGAATTCGAGCACGTCTCCCCGCGCGAGCAGACAGATTTCGGCGGGCGAGCACAGTTTTTCCATGAGTGGCGCCGGCATTTCGAGCCAGTTCGAGCCGAACGGCACTTGGTAGCGCACGCGCGATCCGAAATGCTCGGCGATGCCGTGGCGCATCAGCGATCCATCGAAGGCATCGCCGGCTTGCGCGACGCCGCCGATCGCGAGCACTTCGAGATAGTCCTTTCGCGCGGGGTCGAGCCGCGCGACGGTGTAGTCCGAGGTGCCGCCGCCGAAATCCGCGACCAAGAATGTGTACGCGCCGGGCTTGCTGGCGCCGAAATCGTAGGCCGCGGCGAGCGGTTCGGGGCAAAACAGAATCTCTTCGAAGCCGGCGAATTCAGCGGCCGCGCGCAGCCGAGCTTCGGCGAGCCGATCGGCTTCGTCGTCGTCACTGAAGCGGGCAGGACGGCCGAGCATCACGCGCCGCACATCGCGGCCGAAGTAGCGGTTCGCGCGCTCGCGCATTTCGCGCACGAACACGCCGACCAGCTCTTCGAGCGTCACTTTGCGCGAGCCGATGCGCGTGTCCGAAAAGCTCTTCATCGGCAAAAAGCGTTTCACCGAGCGAATGAAGCGACCGCGTAGGCCTTCGCGCACGTATTCCGCCAGCGCGTTCGCGCCGAACGACCAAGTCGAATCATCGGAGAAGAAGAGGATACTGCGGAAAACACTGGGATCGAGCGCGCGGTCGTCGAGTGGGATCGGCGGGTGCGTCGCGTCGCGGCTCGCGGCGGCGAGCAACGAGTTGCTGGTGCCGAAGTCGAGCGCGTACATTTCGGGGACAAAACTGGAAGCCATGCGTGCTTAGCTCTCTGCCGTAAAACGAGCGCCGCGAAAAAAATCACAAAAATAAATCAGGCAACAACTCTTCGCTCGGTACGTTCGAGTAGCGCGAAAAGTCGCTCACGCCGGCTTCGCGCAGCACGTCTTCGTCGATCGCGAAATGGCCGGAATATTCGCGGCTTGGCTTGGTCAGGATCGCGTGCGCCGCGTCGGCCACGATTTCGGGGCTGCGCGCGCGCGCCATCGCCAGATCGCCGCCGAGCAGGTTTTGCACCGCGGCGGTCGCGATCACGGTGCGCGGCCAGAGTGCGTTGACGGCGATGCCGCGCGGTTTGAGTTCTTCAGCCAAGCCGAGCACGCACAAGCTCATGCCGTATTTGGCGATCGTGTACGCGAGGTGCGGCGCGAACCAGCGCGGCTCGAGCGTGAGCGGCGGCGAGAGCATCAAGATGTGTGGATTTTCGGCTTTTGCGAGCGCGGGCAAGCAAGCCTTCGAGCACAA
>DASYCL010000405.1:0-4068 GCA_036500245.1 Polyangiaceae bacterium
TCGATGCCTTCGCCCCACGGTTTGCCGCTGTCGATCATGTCGCCGCCCGGACCGGTGTTGACCTTGCCCCAAGTTTGTCCGAAGTCCGTCGATTTCCAGACGCCTTGGTGACAGACGAAGGCATAGAGGTCGCTCGGGCGCACCGGATCGACGAGCACGTCTTGCATCCCGAAGTTGTCGCTCGTCGCGGCGAGGCTGATCCCCGATGGCGTCACGTTGGTCCACATGTCCAGCGCGCCGCCGCTTCCGCCTGGAGTCCCGCCCATGACGGCGGGCCCACAAGATACCGCGCCGCCGTAGGTGATCGGACCGTCCGTGCCTGTCGTGTCGACGCCCGAGCTGCCGCCGGAGCTCGAGCCGCTCACGCCGCCCGTGTGCGCTCCGGAACCGCCCGACGACGAGCAACCAACGAGCAGCAACCCCCAAACGAGCTTCATCCCGCGCATGATTGACGAGGCAATCTATCGGAGTCTTCTCCATAGCTCAACCCAAAGCGGCGCCATCACAGCCATGTGTCGAGCGGGTTTCAGTGAGCTTGTTCCGTGCGCGCGGTCGACTCGACCCGCGGCGCCGCGTGCGGAAGCAAGAAGCGGCGCTCGACAAGACTGAAAAAACCGTACGCAAGCACGATCGAAGACGGCACCGAACACGCGAGCAGCGCGATCATCAGCGAGCTCTGGCTCGATGTCAGACCGCGCAGCGCGAAGTACCAAGCCGCAACGAGCGGCAAATGCGTTAGGTACAAACTGTAAGAAAAACGTCCGAGCGCGACCAGCGGCGTCGATTCGAGGACGCGCAAGCCGAACGGACGCTCACGACGATCTTCGGCGGTCGCGTGGCGCGTGTAGTGGATCAAGAGCAGCGCCGTGACCGTGCCCATGACCACGTCGCTCAAGACGATGTTTTCGAACCAGAGCTTCGAAAATGCGCTGAAGCCGAGCGCGAGCACGACGAAGCCAAGCCACACGAACGCCCGCCAAGCATTGCTCGCGCGCAGCGCGACGTCGGCGGGGCGGCTCGAAAAGTTGATCCCTGCCGCGCACATCCCGAGCGCGAACAGACCGAGGTACCAAGGGTTGACGACCGCCGCGATTTTCGGCGCGAACCAGATCGGCAAGCTGCCGAGCGCGAAGCCGAGCGCGAGCGCGCCCAGCCTGCCGGCTCGACGCCACACGGGCAAGAGCGCGAGCGGAAAGAAAAAATAAATCTGCCACTCGGTTGCCACGCTCCACAGCGGGCCGTTCACTGTGTGCACGTAAGCGGGGAACCAATTGTGCACGAGTGCGAGGTGCGTCGCGATTGGGGCGAGTGCGATTGCCGGATATGTATCGTCCCAGATCGTTCCGCTCTTCGCGGCGCCCGCCGGCAAGAGCAGCACGAAGATCAACGAAAGCAAGAGCGCGCCGTAGTACGGCGGCAAAATGCGCCGCGCTCGGCGACGAAAGTAGCTGACGATTCCGCCCGAAACTTCGCCGTCGCGCCGCGCCGCCGGGATCATCAAACAATAGCCGGACAGCACGATGAATACGGCGACCGCGTCGTGCCCGAAGCTCAGCACGTGCCGCAACGCGCGCGCCCAGAACGGCAAGTCGGCGCTGGTGAAACCGACGCCTGCGTGAAACAAGACGACGTAGAGAGCGGCCAGCCCGCGCAAGCCGTCCAAATATTCCAGCCGTGGAACTGCTTTGTTTTGCATGGCAGGCGCGAGCGAGCGGCCAATCGTCGCACACAATCGCGACGAATCGCGAGCCCGAAGCGATCGCAGAGCGCGGCCGGCTTGACGCGCGAGACAGCGAGATATCGACTAACCGCGCCATGACGAATCGAGTCTTGTCATCCCGCGGCGTGCTCGCTTGGGCGTTGATCGTGTTTACGTCACTCAGCTTCGACTGCAGGCGACTCACGGCACAACCTGCCGACCACGTCACGCCGCGTCCCGCCTCGTTCACGGTGGCGGAGACGATCTACGACGCAGGCTTGAAGAGCGGTTGGCAAGATTGGGGCTGGGGCGCGCACGATCTGTCGAAAGGAGCTGCGCGCATCGCGCTCGGCAATTACGGCGGCTGGATTTTGCACCACGACACGCTCGTGACCAATTTCGGCGGCTTGGTATTTCGCATGCACGCGCCGGCCGCGAGCGGCGATTTTTTGGAAGTGCGACTCGCGAACGGCAACAACGACCAATCCTTTCCCGGGATCGTGATCGACAAGAATCGCGAAAAAAATCTGCCGGATGGCTGGCTCGACGTGTACGTCGCGTGGAACGATTTGAATCCAAAGAGCGCGCCTTACGATCGCGTCATCCTGCACGCGAAGGGTTCGATCGCGAACGATCCGGTGCTGTTCGATAAAATCGCGCTGACTAATTTCGATGCTGCCGCGGCCAAGGCCGTGAGCGCGGACGCGCCGCTGAAGAAGGTCGCGCTCAGCGTGAACTGCCGGGCGCCGGGCCACGCGATCAGTCCGTACATCTACGGCATGGCCGGCGAAGTCGAAGACACGGGCGCGACCACGCGGCGCTGGGGCGGCAATCGCTCCACTCGTTACAACTGGCAGGCGAACGCCACCAACGCCGGCAAGGATTGGTACTTCGAAAACGCCAAAGGCGACGATTACCGCAAATTCTTGGCCGACAATCGCGCTCGCCACCTCACCACCGCGCTCACGATTCCGCTGATCGGTTGGGTCGCGAAAGATCCGACGTCGTTCGGCTTTCCGATTTCCGTGTATGGGCCACAGCACGGCAAAGATCCGTATCGCGGCGACGCGGGCGACGGACAGCGCCCGGACGGTAGCCCAATCAAGCCGAAAGCGCCGACGCAAACTAGTGTCGAAGCGTCCCCCGATTTCATGAAGCAGTGGGTGACGGCGATCGCGCAGCAAGCGCAGAAAGACGGCGCGCGCAGCGTCCAGCAGTACATCCTCGACAACGAGCCGGCGCTCTGGAACACGAATCACCGCGACATTCACCCCGATCCGCTCAGCTACGACGAGCTCTTGGATCGCACGATCCGCTACGCCAGCGCGATCCGCGCAGCCGATCCGCAAGGGCTCATCGCCGGGCCGGCCGAGTGGGGCTGGACCGCGTATTTTTACTCCGCGAAAGACACGGCGACGAGCGTGACGCTCCGGCCCGATCGGCGCGCGCACGGTGACACGCCGATCTTGCCGTGGTACCTCGCCAAGTTGAAGGAACACGACCAAGCGACGGGCATCAAGTTGCTCGATATCCTGGACGTGCACTTCTATCCGCAGGGGCAAGGTGTCTACAGCCCGAATAGCGACGCCGCGACCGCGGCGCTGCGCCTGCGCTCGACGCGCGCGCTGTGGGATCCGAGCTACAAAGACGAGTCGTGGATCAACGACAACGTGCAGCTCATTCCGCGCTTGAAAGCTTGGGTCGCCAAGAATTATCCGGGGCTCGCGGTTTCCCTCGGCGAGTACAGCTTCGGCGCCGAACAGCACATCAGCGGCGGCTTGGCCGAGGCCGAGGCGCTCGGTCGCTTCGGCACCGAAGGCCTCGACTACGCTTACTACTGGTTCGTGCCGCCGAAGAACTCACCGGTGTATTGGGCGTTCCGCGCATTCCGAAATTTCGACGGCAAGAACGCGCACTTTTTGGATCGTTCCGTGGACGCGCACATGGACGGCGACGTGTCGTTGTTCGCGTCGCGCGATGAGTCGGGCAAACACTTGGTGCTGATTGCGTTGAACTTGAATCCAACGAGCGCGGCCAAAGCCAGCGTCACGTTGAACGGGTGTGCGGCAATCGCGAGCCACGAAAAATACTCCTACGACGCGCACTCGACTTCGCTCGTGGACGATGGGCTCAAGTCGGGCGGAACGCTGGACGACACGCTCGCGCCGTATTCCATCAATGTCTATGATGTCGCGCTCAAATGAGCGCGCAAAAAAAACCAGCAAACGCGCGCTGAACGCGGCCGGGTTGCGGGGTTCCCTGGCAAACCGGCCCGGGCGGGCCTATGTTCGCGCCGGAGCCGGAATCCTTGAGCAACCAGACGGGCAACGCCAATATTCAGCGCGGGCAGGAGCAAAGCCTGGCGCTGA
>DASYCL010000406.1:0-3591 GCA_036500245.1 Polyangiaceae bacterium
CAAGAGCGAGGGCTATTGGGCCGCATTCGGCCAAGGCCCGGACAACCAACCGATCAAGACTTGTCAGTGGATCGACGATCTCGCTCCAGGCGCGCTTGGCTTGCTCGCGATCGGCACTTGCTCGGCCTACGGCGGCATCCACGCGATGTCCGGCAATCCCACCGGCGCGATGGGTCTTCGCGACTACCTCGGTCACGATTGGAAATCGAAGGCCGGCATCCCGATCGTGAACATCCCGGGCTGCCCCGTCCAGCCGGACAATTTCATGGAGACGTTGCTCTACCTCCTTTACCAGCTGGCAGGGCGAGCACCGATGATCCCGCTCGACGCCGAAGGCCGACCGGCGTGGCTCTTCAATGCCACCGTGCACGAAGGCTGCGATCGCGGCGGCTACTACGAACAAGCTGATTTTGCCGATGAATATGGTTCGCCCAAGTGCATCGTGAAGCTTGGTTGTTGGGGTCCGGTTGTGCAATGCAACGTCGGTAAGCGCGGCTGGATGGCGGGCATCGGCGGCTGCCCGAACGTCGGCGGGGTGTGCATCGGTTGCACGATGCCGGGCTTCCCGGACAAGTTCATGCCGTTCATGAACGAGCCGCCCGGAGCGATCATGTCTTCGTCCGCGGTTGGCATGTACGGCCGCACGGTGCGTGCGCTGCGCTCGTTCACGCGCATGTCCCTCAACAAAGAGCCGGACTTTCGCGCACGCGGAACCGAACTCAAAACAGGCTACTCACCAACGAGCTATCGAAGCGAAGGATCGAAATGAACAACGGCAAAGAACTCGTCGAGATGTCGTGGGACCCGATCACGCGCATCGTGGGCAGCCTCGGCATCTACACGAAGATCGATTTCAGCGAGCGCCGCGTCGTCGAGTGCCACGCGACTTCGTCGATCTTTCGCGGTTACAGCATCTTCATGAAGGGCAAAGATCCGCGGGACGCGCATTTCATCACCAGCCGGATTTGCGGCATCTGTGGAGACAACCACGCAACTTGCGCCAATTACGCACAAAACATGGCCTTCGGCGTGAAGCCGCCGGCGATGGCCGAATGGATCGTGAACCTCGGTGAAGCCGCCGAGTACATGTTCGACCACAACATTTTCCAAGACAATCTGGTCGGCGTCGACTTCTGCGAAAAGATGGTGCGCGAGACCAACCCCGGCGTGCTCGAGCTCGCCGAGCGCACCGAAGCGCCGAACCGCGAGGCGCACGGGTTTCGCACCATCGCCGAGATCATGCGCTCACTGAACCCGTTCGAAGGCTCTTTCTACAAAGAAGCCTTGCAGATGAGCCGCGTCGCCCGCGAAATGTTTTGTTTGATGGAGGGCCGCCACGTGCACCCTTCGACGCTCTATCCAGGCGGAGTCGGCACCGTTCCGTCACACCAACTATTTACGGACTACGTCGTACGGTTGATGAAGTACGTCGAATTCATGAAGCGCGTCGTGCCGCTGCACGACGATCTGTTCGACTTTTTTTATCAAGCGCTGCCAGGCTACGAAAACGTCGGGAAACGCCGGATTTTGCTGGGCTGTTGGGGCGCATTTCAAGATCCGGAGGTGTGCGATTTTCGCTACGAAAACATGAGCAACTTCGGCCGCAAGATGTTCGTCACGCCTGGCATCGTGGTCGACGGCAAGCTAATCACGACCGACCTCGTCGAGATCAATCTCGGCATGCGCATCTTGCTCGGCAGCTCCTTCTACGACGATTGGGTCGGCGGCGAACTCTTCGTCAAAAAAGATCCGCTCGGAAATCCGGTGG
Organism: Polyangiaceae bacterium; assembly: GCA_036500245.1. Taxonomy (GTDB): domain Bacteria; phylum Myxococcota_A; class Polyangia; order Polyangiales; family Polyangiaceae; genus PMG-095. The sequence goes on from DASYCL010000406.1 coordinate 1,769, forward strand.
ACGCGCGTCACCCCTGGAACCAAACCACGACGCCGCGCCCCCAGAAGCGCGACTTCAACGACAAGTACACTTGGGTGATGGCGCCGCGCTGGTTCGATCACAAGACCGGCGAGCATCTGGCGCTCGACACCGGCGGCGGCGCGCTCGCGCGCTGCTGGGTCACGGCGCTGGCCGGCTTGGTCGATTTCGGCTACGTCAAAGCGACCGGCCATAGCCTCAAAATCTATTTGCCAAAAACCGCGAATTTGCCGGAAAAAGAGCTCGAATGGCATATCCCGCAGTGGAGCAATGCGCTCGAACGAAACCGCGCGCGCACCTATTTCCAGGCCTATGCAGCGGCGGCCGCGCTTCACTTCGTCGAGCGCGCGTTCGCGGAACTTCACGCCGGTCGCACCACCACCTGGCACGACTTCAAAGTGCCGGACGAAGGCATCGGCTGCGGCTTTCATGAAGCCGTGCGCGGCGTGCTCTCGCACCACATGGTGATCCGCGGCGGCAAAATCGCCAACTATCACCCTTACCCGCCCACGCCGTGGAATGCGAGCCCGCGGGATTCTTACGGCACACCGGGCCCCTACGAAGACGCCGTGCAGAACATGCCACTGTTCGAAGAAAACGGCCGCGATCAGTTCAAAGGCGTGGACATCATGCGTGCCGTGCGCAGCTTCGATCCGTGCTTGCCATGCGGCGTGCACATGTACCTAGGCGGCGGCAAAGAGCTTCTAGTCCGACACGCGCCGACGTTCGGGGCACACAAATGACGAACGCCGGCGGTGCGGATGGTCTCGATTTCGCGCGCCGGGTCGAGCGCGTCGAGGCGCTGCTCGCGGAACTTGCGCAAGCCAGCGATCCAAAGCTCGAGTCCGCCGCGCGGGAAGTCGTGGCGACGGTGCTCGAGCTGCATCGGCGCGGGCTCGAACGCGTGTTCGAACTCGCCGTGCGGGACGACGCGACGCGCCTCGCCGTGGCGCGAGATCCCGAAGTGGGCGCGCTCCTGCTCCTGCACGGATTGCACCCGATTCCCGCGGCCGAACGCATCTCACGCGCGATCGAGTCGTTGCCCGCGCACGTTCGCGGCAAGACCGACCGGATCGAAGTCGAAGCGCTCTCGCCTGATGTCGTCACGGTGCGTGTGACGCCGCTCGCGAGCGCATGTGGCTCGACTCGCGCGGCAATCAAAAAAGATCTCGAGCTGACGCTCGCTGTCGCTGCGCCCGACGTGACTTCGCTCCAAATCGAATTCAGCGAGGCGCCGCCTGCGCTCGTGACTTTGCGCCGCGGGCCGCGCGCAGCCGAAGGGCCTCTGGCGCGGGGTGTGCGATGAACGCCATTTCAGCGAGCTCAACGCCCAGCGAACCATTCGCCGATCTCTACGCGATCGCAGACGCCGTGCTGTACGAAGGTTACGCCCTCTACCCGTACCGCGCTAGCTCGCTCAAGAATCGCGTACGCTGGAACTTCGGCGGCATATACCCTAAGGGTTATAGTGCAGCGCAGACGGGCACTGATGCCCATGAAGTCGGAAGCGAATGCCTGCTCCGCGGTGACGAAGCCACCCTACTCGTCGAGGTGCGTTTTCTCGAGCTCCTGTCTCGCGAGCCCGGCGCGCCGAGCGACGAAGCGCGTGCCCACGGCGTGCGCTGCGATTTGGGGCCTATTTCCCGGCTAATCGGCACGCATACTAGCTACGCTTTCGCGCGCGGACATTTGCGCGGCGCGCTCGAAGTATGGGCGGACCGGTTGCCGAATAGCAGCTTTCGCCTGCATCTCCGCTTACGCAATGAGAGCGCCGACGAAAACACCGAGCGCGCCCGAGCGCTGCC
>DASYCL010000407.1:0-10362 GCA_036500245.1 Polyangiaceae bacterium
ACGAACACGTGCGCCCCGGGCTGCAAGGCGGACGGCTCGAATTGCGCGAGCGGCGTCTGCACTCTGGACCACGATTGCAAGAACTGCATCAACGACGACGAGTGCAGCGCCGGCCACGTTTGCGGCGGCGGCGTGTGCGCGGCAGCATGCACGACGGCTCAAGAAGGCACGTCCAACGGTTGCACGGGCGACCTCACCTGTTGTTCTGCGCACTGTGTCGACACGCAAACGGACAGCACGCATTGCGGCGCTTGCGGCACGGCCTGCGAAAATAGCCAGTTCTGCGGCGTAACTGCCTGCGCCGATTCCGGTTCTGCGGGCGCGGGCGGCGCCACCGGTGATTCATGCGTCATTTGCCATGACACGGTGATCGCCAATGTTTGCGCGATCACGAAAGTGATCGTGATTTCGGACACGGGCGATCCCGGCTCCACGCCGCCTCCGAAGAACTCGACCAACGGCAATTTGGTCCCCGCGCAAACGATTGGCACCGCGCTGAACGCGGACTGTCCGTCCCAACCGACCGTGACCGTCGAACGACAGGACACGCCGGACGCCCTCAACATCACGACCGGTCACCCGGTGTCGGGCGGCGGCACGCTGCTCCTCGTCGCAGGCGGCCCGTTCTTCCAAAACTTGGAGAACTACTTCGAACAGAGCGCATCGCCGCTCTACGTCACGAACGACGGCACTACGAACGAGTTCCTCGATCGCATGGCCAACGTCGTGGCAAGCGATCCGATCAGCATCGCCGGTGATCCCGATCACCTGTCGCACGACAAGTTCATCATTCAATTCATGCGCGACGCGAGCAGCGGTTCGCTCGTGCTGAACGCGCAAGGCTTTTGGCAGAGCGGCACTACCGCCGCGGCATTCGAAGTCGCAAACGTAATTTTGCCGAACTTGAGCACGTACACCAAAGACTGGTACGCGTTCAGCTGGACAGATGACGCAAGCGCCGACAAATTGCCGCAAGCAAGCGAGATCACGCAAATCGCGGCCGCGCCGTAAGACGGCTGTACTTCGGTTTAGACGTGCATTCCGGATTTCAGGCGGCCAAACCTATCCTCGGTACTCTATCTGTCTGGACGTACGACAACCCGGAACGAAGTTCCGGGTCGTCGCACTAGTTCGTGGCGCCGAGCGCGAAGAGCGAAATCTCTTTTTCGGGCTCGGCGCGATCGTTACTGTGGAGCACGAGCCGGCCGAGCGTGCCGCGCGCATCACCGAGGGCGCGATCGCGGCGCAGCGTGACGGTGACGTGATACTGGTCGTGCTCGTCGCGCGCGAAGGAAGCCTCGAACGGCCCTTGCGCTACCTCCACTTGGCGCAGCGCGAACTTCGGATCGCTGCTCGCGATCACGATTTCTTTGGTGTCTCCGCCGGGCGCGCGCAAATCGAAATAGGGAGTGCTCGGCGAGACAGTTAGATTGCCAGTGACTTCACAGCTGTAAGCCAAGCGGATCTCGCGCGGCTCTTCCAGGTTCGTCGTGCCGACGATGTTGCCGACGTGCGTGCCGACTTTTTTCCCGTTCACGGTGAGTCGCAGAGCCGGCCCGCTCGCATCTGCCGGCAGCGTTTCGATGCGGAAACCGGCCTCACTATCGTCTTTGAACGTGAGTTTGGCCGTCGCGGCACGCGTGCCGACGAGATGAACGATCGTGCTTCGTTCCGCGCCGAACGGCAGGCTCAGACTCACGAGCGACGGCTCGAACGCGAGCCGCGGCGTTACCTTGGCCGTCAGTTTGATTTCGCCGAGCAACGTAGCGCTTGCCGCTGCGCGAATCGGCAAGCTCAACGCGAGGGGCCCGTAGTATTTTGCTTGGCACTCGACGGCGAGTTCGGCTTTCGCACCGGCCGCGAGCGACGCAGGCGCGATCGTGCCGTGGCAGCCGAGGGCGTCGGTCGTGCTTTCGAGCTCGAGCTTTGCCGTGCCGGCATTGTCGAGCTCGAACTTGGCACTCGCGGTATCGCCTTGGACCAGCGTGCCGAAATCGTATTGCGCCGGCTCCACGCGCAAAGACGCGGGCGCAGCGCTCGCGCTCGGCGCAGGCGAAACCTGCTCCTGTGTGTGTTTGCACGCCGAACTTAGCCCGAGCGCCGCGATCAGCCCGCTGCTGACGCGGCGGAGCGCTGCCGAAGTCACGGATTCGTTTTCGGCGTATTCAACTGGCTGCGCAAGCCGGAAATGGTCGAGCCCCAGTTCGAGTTCGGGTTGTATTGCGAAATCGAGACCACGCCGTCCGCGATGCGCGCGTTGATGTTCGAAGCCATGTCCCAGAGCGGATCTTCGCCCACCGCTTGGCCGTTCGCGCCGTAGCCGGTGTCCGCCAAGATCGGTTTACCGGTGACTTGATTGAGGCCGGACCAAGTCATGTTGTTCGACGAACGAATTTTCTCGGTGTTGGCGTTCGTGCCGCCGCCCGAGGTGTTCACGAACGTAAACTGGGTCATGTCGAAGTTCGCGTACCACGCCTTGCCGTTGTCAGTGCCGTTGCTGCCGACCCACGGCGAAACGTCGATCGAGAACACCGCGTTCGGCAGCGAAGTCTTCAGGGCCGCCACCAACTGACCCATCATCTGCCCCGCTTGTTGCGGCGTCCACGCTTGGGACTGCGTGGTCGTCACGGTGTACTGGTACCAATCGGGCTCCATCTCGAACACGATAGGCCGAGTCGTGCCGTAACAGGCGGCGAAGCCGGACGAGTAGCTCTTGTAAGCGTTCACGATGTCCGTGAAATCCTGCTGAATGCGCTGCGCGCCGACGTGACACAAATCATTCGCGGCCACGCACGGGCTCGTGGTGACGTTGCAATCACACACCGTCTTGTCGAGGCTCTTCACGTGCGCCGCGGCGATGTATGAAACCATCACCGGCACTTGATTGGCGAACGCCGCGCCCGACTTGGTTTCGTCGCACACGCTCTTGTGATCGAAGGTGTTGGCCTGCAACCAGCCGGAGGTAAAAAAGTCGAGCTGCGAAATCATCGACGAATTGCCCGAGGCCTTGCTGTCGATCGTGCCGAAGTGAAAGCGCGCCTGGCTGAACACTTTGCCGCTCGGCGCGCTGCCGGCACTTCCGCCGCTGCCCGCGCTCGAGCTACCGCCGTTCGCGCTGCCGGCACTCGCGCCGCCGGCACTCGCGCTGCCGCCGCTCGCGGTGCCGCCACTCGGGTTGCCCGCGCTCGAGCCGCCGCTGGAAGTGCCTGCGTGTCCAGCGCTGCCGTTCGAACCGCCGACGCTCGACGTCCCACCGCTCGAACTGCCGCTTCCGGCCGCGTTACCGCCGGCAACGCCGCCCGGATTGGTACCGGCCGCAGCCACGCCGCCAGCTTGCGCGACTTGGCCGCCCGCACCGATCGAGCCGCTTCCACCTCGAGGGTTAGAAGCGGCGCCCGCGTTCGAGTCATCTGCGCCGTCACTCGTGCTGCCACACGCCGCGAGCGCGACGGGCAAGGTCAAAACCAACCCCAAAAAAACGAGCGACGAACGAGCGTGCGATCCGATTCGAATGATCATGAATGCTTTACTCTATGTTCGAGATTGGCTCGGGAAGCACGCGACGAGCGCATGATTTCGCAGAGAAATCGCGCGAGTTTGCCAAGGTTTGACGGAATTTTCCGTCATCGACGTGCAAACTCGGCGTTGCTACTGGGACCAGTTCCCTAAGGGGTCGATTGGCAGGCAACTTTCGTCAAAAGAATGAACCGCGCCGACGCGGATCCGATGTCGTATCACTGTCCATGCTTGACGACGCGCTGCCACACGGCGAGTCGGAGCGCGTCCGCGCGGAGCTCGGAACGACCCTTGCCCGTTTCGGTCAGTACGGCGATCGGCTCGCGACGCCAGGCGGCTCGCGGCCCCGCGGAGGCGAGCGCTCGCGGTCCCATTCGCGCGATCTCGTAGTCGACCGCTTCGACTGCGGCCTCGATCGTGGAGAAGCGCTCTTGCGCGTGGCCGTCGAGCACGACTTCCCAGCGCTTGCCGCGCGCACCGCGCGACAGCACCAAGACCTCGCTCATTTTCCCGGCGCGGCGTTCGAAGTGCAAGCCGAGTCCGCGCTGACCGAGCGAGAACCAGGCGTGCGCCGAGATCGCGCGGACATCGGCGTTGGTCTCGAGCGTCAACGGGTCGAAGCTCGCCGCGCGTTTTTGGATCTCGGGCAGCGTGAGCGCGCCCGCTTCGAGCTCGAAGCCGGGGCGATCGAACAAGATTTTTTGCCACACGCCCAGCGCGGCGGTCGCGCTTTCGCCGCGCAAGTCCAGCTCGCGCGGCAAGCCGAAAAGTGAGGGCAAACTGCACAAACTCAGGCTCGACAGGTCGACGAAGTCGAGCACCAAGCAATCTTTTTTTTCTGGCGCGAGCCGTGTACCGCGGCCGACACACTGCGCGTAGAGGCCTTCCGAACGCGTGGGTCGCGCCATCGCGATGCACGACACGCCGGAATCGTCGAAGCCCTCGCTGAGCACGGCGACGTTCGCGAGCACTTGCAAGCGCCCAGCGCGAAACTCCGCCAGCACTCGCGCGCGTTCGTCGCGCGGCAGCTCGCCGTGAACGATGCCGGCGCGCACACCGAGCAGGTTGAGCGAACGACTCAGGTTGCGCGCGTGATTGATCGTGACCGCGAAGGCGATCGTGCGGCGATCGCGAGCCAGCTCCTGGATCGAGCGCGCGACGAGCGCGTTGCGTTCTTCGATGTCGACCGCAACTCCGAGCTCGTCCTCGGCGAAGTCGTTGCCGCCGGACGACAGTCGAGTCAGATCCGCCGCCGTCGAAATGCGAAAGCCCGAGAGCGGCGCGAGGTAGCCATCGGCGATCAGCTCGGGCAGCGCGCGCGAGTAAACGATGCGCTCGAAAACTTGGTCGAGACCTTTGCCGTCGCCGCGCGCAGTCGTCGCGGTAAAGCCTAGCAAGGTGCCCGTCCAATCGGGCTCGAATGCGCCGAGCTGGCGCAATACGCGCAAATTGTCGGCGGCCGCGGCGTGGTGGCATTCGTCGTAAATCAGCAAGCCGAAATCGCGATCGCGGAGCACGCGCGCGAGCCGCTCTTCGTGCAGCGAGCGAATCGAACAAACGATTGCCTTCGCCCGATGAGGTGCGCGCTCCGCGCCACGCTCGATCGCGACGACTTCGTCGTCACCGAGCGCGTGCAGCAATTTGGCACGCGCCTGGCTGAGCAGTTCCTCGCGGTGCGCGAGGACGAGCACCTGACGCCGCGCGAGCCGCGCGAGCTCGGCGAAGATGACGGTCTTACCTGCACCGGTCGGCAAGCACACGAGTAAGCGCTTGGTGCCTGCGAGGCGCGCCGCGAGTACGGCTTCAATCGCTTCACGTTGATAGGGTCGCAGCATCATCTCTGCGCGATCGAAGGCGGGCGCGGTCTCCGGACAATAACGGGTCGGACATGCTCGCACCCGAATTGTGTATGGCTTCGAAAAATCGCCTCCGGGTACGCGTTCCGGAGTACTATTAAGGAGCTGTCGCAGTATTTTTAAGAGGGTCAGGTGTGGGCAAAAGCGCACACACCTCTCGGAGGTTCACTGATGCGAGTCAAGTTCGTCGCGCCGATTTTTTTGGGCTTTGCTGTCGCAGCCGCCTGCGGTGGTAGCAACAAAACCTCGCAAGTGAATGACGGCACCGGAGCCAGCGGCAACGGCACGGCCGCATCCGCCAACGGAACCAGCACCGGCGGCAACGGCATCATCACCAGCAATGGCGGTTCCTCGAACGGCACCGGCTTCGGTGACGCCGGCGCCGGCTCGTTCGATCCGGACGCTGCCTGCGCGACGAGCTCGGCGGATGGTGAGCCCGTCCCGGTGGACTTGCTGTTCATGGTCGACATCACGGGCTCGATGGATTGCCCGGTGCCGGACGATGCGAAGAATCCGTGCGAAGTGCAGCCAGCGATGCCGTACTCGGATACGACGCGCTGGACCGTCGAGAGCGCCGCGCTGAAGGCATTCGTCGGCGATGCCGCGAACGCTGGGCTCGGCATGGGCATCACGTTCTTCCCGAAATCCGCGAACGACCCGAATATCTGCACGGCCAACACCTACGCGACACCGGCCGTCGAGGTCGGCGCGTTGCCCGGTGCGAGCACCGCGCTCAACATGGCGATCGACAAGCAGACCCCAGGCGGCAATACGCCGACAACCGCTGCGCTTCAGGGTGCACTCGACCACGCCGCGGCATGGGCAAAGATGAATCCGACCCACAAGGTCGCGGTCGTCTACTCCACCGACGGCTATCCCAAGGGCTGCAACAACGACACCATCCCGGGTGCGGCAAAAGTCGCAGCTGCGGCATTCGCTGCAACGCCGAGCATCCCGACCTACGTGCTCGGCCTCGGCTCGAATCTCGCCGATCTGAACATGGTCGCGATGAGCGGCGGCACGAATGCGGCGTTCTTGATCGACACGACGGGTAACGCGGCGATGGAGCTCAGCACTGCGCTCGCGGCCATTCGCACCACCGCTGTGGTTGGCTGCACGTACACGATTCCGCCGCCGCCCGCAGGTCAAACGCTCGACCCGTCAAAGGTCAACGTCACCTACACTGACCCGAGCGGCAAAACGATGAGCGTGGACCAAGATCCGCTCGGCACGACCTGCGATACGGGTACCGGCTGGGAGTACTCGGCGGACAAAACGCAAATCAATCTCTGCGGTTCGCTCTGCGCCTCGATCAAGGCAAACCCGGGCGGCTCGCTAAAAGTGCTGTTCGGCTGCGCCACGGCAGTCGGCAACCCGCCGAAGTAGGCGCGCGCGCGAAACGCGGTGTAAAACCCGCGCGTGTCGTCCGACACGTCCGAGCATGAACGCGCACGCGTGCGCGCCTTGGTGATTCGTCACGGCTGGAACGCGACTGCGTTTCAAACGCTCGAATCGGGTTATCGCTATTTCTTCTACGGCGTGGACGCGTGCGTCGCATACGTCGATACGGGCGGCGCGTGGGTCGCGGCGGGCGCGCCCATCGCGAGCGCGGACGCGTTCGAAGAGGCCGTCAGCGCGTTCGTAGAAGCAGCGCGCTCCGCGGGCCGGCGCGCCTGCTTTTTCGCGAGCGAAGAGCGCTTGAATGCATCGACCGGCGAGGCGCTACGCTCGCTCAATATCGGCGAGCAACCGATTTGGGATCCGCGCTGCTGGCCCGAGGTCTTGCGGCATCGGCGCAGCCTGCGCGAACAGCTCCGCCGCGCGCGCGCCAAAGGCGTCAAAGTGCGCTTGCTCAGCGCCGATGAGCTCGAGCGCGGGCAAACTCACGACAGCATGTCGCGCATCGCCGAACGCTGGCTCGGCTCACGCGCGATGGCGCCGATGGGCTTCTTGGTGCGGCTCGAGCCGTTCACATTTCCGGGCGAACGGCGCTGCTTCGTCGCGGAAATGGAGGGTCGCGTCGTCGCGTTCGCCGATTTGATTCCGGTGCCGGCGCGCGCAGGTTGGTTCCTGGAGGATCTGGTGCGTGACCCGCACACGCCGAACGGTACGGGCGAACTCTTGGTCGACGCAGCGATGCGCTGGGCCGCGACGAGCGGCTGCACTTGGCTCACCTTTGGTCTCGCGCCGCTCGCCGGAACTCTGCCGCGCTGGCTCAGGTGGATTCGCCACGGTACGGGTTTTTTGTACGACTTCGAAGGCCTCTTCGCCTACAAGGCCAAGTTCCAGCCGAACGCGTGGTTGCCGATTTTCTTGTCTTATCCGGCGCGCCAGAGCTTGCTGCTCTCGATCGCGGATGCGCTGCGTGCGTTCGCGCCGGGCGGTTTTCTCGTGTTTGGACTGCGTTCGCTCTTGCGCGGTCCGAAGGTCGTGCTGCGCGTGCTCGCGATCCTACTCGTGCCCTGGACGGCGCTCTTGATGCTCGCGCCGGCCGAGCGCACCTTCGGCGCGGCGTGGATCAAATGGGCCTGGGTCTATTTCGATCTCGGCCTGTCGCTGGCGCTGTTTCATTTGCTCCTCAAACGCTCGCGCTGGCTGCTCACCGCGCTGTGCCTGGCCGTGAGTGGCGATGCGTTGCTCACCACGCTCGAAGCCGCGCTCTGGAATTTCCCGCGCGCCGGGAGCACGCTCGATTATTTTCTGATCGCGCTCGCTTGCGCCGGACCGCTGCTCGCCGCGATCGTGCTGTGGGGAGCCCGGCGGCATCGGCTACATTCCGGTTGGTAGCTCGGCAGCCGCAATCAACTGGTTCAACAACGCCTCGACGTCGCGCTCGAAATTCGGGCCGCGCGCGATGGGCTCACCGCCGACGATCCGAGCGCTGACTGCGCCGAGCGTATCGGCGAGCGCTCGAAGGCCGCGCCGTCCGCGTTCGACGGCCGGCACGGCCGCAGTCGTCGCGACCAGTTTGCGCTCGAGCTCGCCCGTACCGATCAGCCAATCGATCGCGTTTTTGAGCGAGCCCGGCAAGCTGTGCCCATACTCCGGACACGCGAGCAAAAGCGCGGCCGACTCGCGCACCGCGCGGCGCAACTCGGCCACGATTTCGAGCTCGCCGTCGAGTTCGAGATCCGGATTGAACGGTGGCAGCAGGCGAAGACCGTCGAAGATCACGACTTCGACCCCGCTCGGCGCAACGCGCGCCGCATGCTGAAGCAGCGTCAAATTGCTGGATTTTTGCTGCAAGCTGCCGCAGATGGCCAAAATGCGCACGGCTCTTGCGAGCATTGTGCCGAGCTCGCTGCGTCGCAAGTGCGCATGGTGCACCCTCGCGGCACGGAGTAGCGTCGCGGCCCGATGTCGTCGGCGTTGTTTACGGCCGTGTGCTCGATCACTGCTACGCGCAGACGGCGTTTTCTTTGGGCGGCGTGGTGGACGGGCGCGCCGTCGAAGCAGCCGTTTCGTAGGCCGGACGCGTTCGAAGGCGGAGCGCGCACGCGCGAAGAAGCCAAGCGCGCTGCGGAAGCCGCCGCAGGCACGAGCTTGCTCGAAATCGAGAGCAGCTGGGCGCGCGCTTGGTCGAACGTGCTGGTCGGCAAAGCGCCGTGGGCCGGCGCGCGCGACGAGGAAAAACCAATCCGCGCGCGCGGTAGCAAAAACAATGCTTCGGTTTGGGAGATTTTGGGTTTGAAGCCCAGCGCGACACTGACGGAAATCAAAAGCGCTTATCGCAAACGCGCGCTCGAAGCCCACCCCGATCGCGGTGGCAGCGCGGAGCGCTTTCGCGCCCTGCAAACCGCCTACGAATCCGCGCTCACGCGCCGCGGGAAGAAAGCGAAGCCTGGCTGAGATTCACTCCGGAGCATCCATCACATTTAGGGATTCTTTCTGGCCCTGCGCGCACCAAAGCGCTTGGCCACTAGCGCTTCCGGTTACGCGGCTGGCGCCTGTTCGGTGGACCCGCGAGTGGTTCCGGCGCGACCGCGCGCGAGATGTGATGAACAGCCAGAAGTAGGACCTAACCGTTCACCACATCTCCTCCTTCCATCTTTTCGCGCCCAAGCGCGCGCGAAGGGCTCGGGCCAGATGCCCGGAAATAAAACCCCCTTCCTGATTCGCGCGGCTGATCACGGTTTTCGAACGGCGGCGGGACCCTACGAGAACTGACCGAACAGGCACCCGTCGCCTCGCTCGACGCGCGAGCGGCCAAGCGCCATGCTCGCGCAGGGCAAAACCAATTCACCAGTTCAAAAACTGATCCCAGAACATCACATTGCCAGCAATATTTGCGACAAAGCGCACGATGCCGTCGAGCGAAATCACGATCGCGAGCCCGGCGGGATGTGCGGCCACGAAACGATACGCCGCGCGGTGGCGCGTGCCGACCGCATTCGCCGGCTCCGCCAGGTGCCGCTCGCCTTCGACATCGAGCGCCTGCAGCACCGTGTCCGGATACGGCAATTCGCCGGACACTTCCGCGCCGAAGCCGATCAGCTCGAAGCGCTTATTGAGCACGACCGCGCCATCCACCGCGGCGAGCCCGCTCACCAAGCGGCTGAGCTCGAAGATCGATTGTTCCACACTGACGACGTCTTGGGTTTCGCTCGCGAGAAAGCGCTGCAGATCGAGCGCGCCGTCGCCGTGACGACCGAGCGCTTCGAACAGTCGCTCCAAAAGCGTGCGATAGCGACCGCGTGCTTCATTGTCGTTGAATGAATATTTGAGCTTGAGCGGGCCGTTCTGCGTGCGCTGGCAAACGTCGAGCAAATCCGGCTCGGCGAACAGAATCAAACCGCCGTGCCCGGCTTGGCGAATTAGAAAAATCGCGCGCCGTACCATATGCTGCGAAATCACGCGCACGAGATCGGACTGCGGGCGCAAACGTTCGGGCCGCGCTTCGGAATCCGCGAGCGCGGCGCGGCTGTCGCGAAACAATCGACCGAGCCAATCGGAGTCGAACACGTCCGTCGTGGTCGCCTCGATCATGCCG
>DASYCL010000408.1:0-1605 GCA_036500245.1 Polyangiaceae bacterium
GCCGCGCTCGCGAAAATCTTCGCCACCGCGATCGGCCTAGTGTTGAACTTCGCGGGCCGGCGCTTCATCGTGTTCCCGGAAAAGCCCAGCGCGGACTGGAAGCCCCAGGGCTCTTGAAGACGCTCACTTCGTCTTCAGTGCCCACAGACCGGCTTCCCAGCTCGCCGAATAAATGATGCTGTTCGTCGCGTCGAAGGCCATCTTGAACGGGCCGCGCATGAACGTCTGACCGTTGAACTTCGTCCAAGTGTTTCCGTCACCATCCGCAGAGGTGATGAACGAATTGGCCGAGCCGTTGTCGAAGTCGGGCATCGCGAACATCGACGTGCCGTCTCCGATCAGCGTGAAGTAGTAGCCGCCGGATTGATTTCCGGAGACCGGAGCGAAGGTTGCGCCGTTATCCATGCTGCGCAAGATATTGTCGGTCGCGCCGGCGTAGAGCACGCCGGCCGACGAATAATAGACGTCGTTCCCGCCGTGCCCGACGGTGGTCGTCGAGACTTGTGTCCAGCTCGAGCCGGCGTCGGTGGTGCGCCAGAAGCCCGCGCCGTCCATGGCGACGAGCCAGGTATTGGCGTCTCCCATGCTCTTGTCCGGGTCGAACAAGAAGGAAACACCTTGTGAGCCCGCGGTCCAGCTGCTCTCGGGCGGATGAATCGTCCACGAGTCGCCTGCGTCAGTGCTTTCGATGATGCCGGCGTGGTTCGTGTACGTGCCGTGATCGGTCCAGCCCGAGTGATAGCCGACGATCACGTGCTTGAAGTTCTTCGGCTCGACCGCGATGCTCGACACATCGGACGTCGAGATTGTCGGGTCTTTGCTCAGCGTTTGGAATGAGTCCGGTTGGGCCCAAGTCATGCCCCCGTCGTCCGAGCGCCAAAAACCGATCGTGTTGCCGCGCACGCCGTCGGTCACGAAAATGTGCCCATTCGGACCGATCGCCATGCCCGCGGGCGAGTCGATCACGCCGTCACCGATTTTGGTCCAGGTGCCGCCGGCATCCGTGCTCTTCCACACGCCGGCCGGTACGTTTTGAAAGTCTTTGGTGAAGCCCGAGGTGCACGTGTAGATTACGTTCGGGTCGCAGGGATCGACGCCGATGCAGTTGGTAAAAACCGTCGCGTTGGCGGTCGCGCCGACGCTGGCTTGCGCTGGCGTGATGTTGAGCCACGTGCCGACGGTGAGCGCGGGCTTGTTGCCGCCGGCCGAAGCGGGAGCAGGACACGTGTAGTCGGTGCTGTAAGTCGTCGGCCCGCCGATGACTTGGCCCGATCCAGCCGAACCCGTGGCGCTCGAACCGCCGCTGCCCATTCCGGTGGAACCTGCGGCAGATGCAGCGGGCTTCGAGTCGCTGTTGCCGCCGCCGCAGCCGACTAGCAGGAGGAGCGCGCACACCGCCGCTGTTGCTCCACCTTTTTCCACGCCGCCATAAGTCATGTTGAGTCCTCGCGCGAACGATAGCTCGAAACGGGCGAGCAGAGCCAGCGCCAAGCGGCACGCGCGAAGTCACGCGTCCGCATTGAATGGAACGCCGTTTCGAGCTCGTGTCGCGCGATAGTTATTTTCGCACGGTCGCCGAGCTCGATTTCGCGTCGTTCGTTTCCG
>DASYCL010000409.1:0-5634 GCA_036500245.1 Polyangiaceae bacterium
CCGAAGAAGCTGCTCGCGCGCGGCGTGCGTGACTTGGTGCGCATTTCCGATAGCCGGATGAGCGGCACCAGTTACGGCGCGTGCGTGCTGCACGTGGCACCCGAAGCGTACGTCGGTGGGCCGCTTGCATTGCTTCGCGAAGGCGAGATCGTGGAAATCGACGTGGCCGAGCGCAAGCTCGACATGCGCGTGAGCGAAGCCGAGCTCGCGGCGCGGCGCGCGGCGATGAAGCCGCGCGAGCCGTACTACGTGCGCGGCTACGGACAAATGTTTTCCAATCACATTCGCCAAGCGGATGAAGGCTGCGACTTCGATTTCCTCGAAGGCCGCGGCCGCGTGCCGGAACCGGAGATCCACTGATGACCGCGCCGTACATCGCGTTGCCCAACGGTTTTCGCCGAGATTTACGCGCAAATAAGCCGTTGGTCGGGTGCTGGTGCTCGCTCGCGAGCAACATCACGAGCGAGATTTTGGGTTACGCGGGCTTCGATTGGCTGTTGATCGACGGCGAACACGCGCCGAACGATTTGAGCTCATTCATCACGCAACTTCAGGCACTGAAAGACAGCCCGAGTGCGCCGGTGGTGCGGCCGCCCTGGGCCGAGCCCGTGATCATCAAGCGCTTGCTCGACATCGGCTTCTACAATTTCTTGATGCCGTGGATTGAAAACGCGGCGCAAGCGCGCGCTGCCGTCGCCGCCACGCGCTACCCGCCCGCGGGCATGCGCGGCATGGGCACCGCGCATCGCAGCAATCGTTACGGCTACGTCGCGGACTATTTTACGATCGTGAACGACAACATCTCCGTCATGGTGCAAATCGAAAGCGCACAGGGCGTGGCGAATGCCGGCGAAATCGCCGCAATCGACGGCGTCGATGGCTTGTTCATCGGGCCGTCGGATTTGTCGGCCGCCCTCGGTTACCTCGGTCAACCGAATCACCCCGAAGTGCAGCAAGCGATGGCGCGCGTACTCGCCGCAGCGCGACAGCACGGCAAGCAGGTTGGCATCTTGGCGCCGGTCGAAGCCGATGCGCGCCGTTACTTCGAACAAGGCATGACGTTCGTTGCAGTCGGTGGCGATGTGGGACTTTTGCGCGCGGCGAGCAAAGCGCTCGCAGACCAATTCAAACCGCAGAGCCAAGGATAAAATGCCGAAATTTGCCGCAAATCTGACGATGCTCTTTGGTGAGCTCGAGTTCCTCGCTCGCTTCGAAGCGGCCGCGCGCGCGGGGTTTCGCGGCGTCGAGTACCTGTTTCCGTACGGCTTTGCCAAGGAGGAGCTCGCCGAACAGCTCGCCAAACACAAGCTGACTCAGGTGCTACACAATTTGCCGGCTGGCGATTGGGCGGCGGGTGAGCGCGGCATTGCCTGTCATCCGACGCGCATCGGCGAATTCCAAGATGGCGTGGGCAAAGCGATCGAATACGCGAGCGCGCTCGGCTGCAAACAGCTCAATTGCCTCGCCGGCATCACGCCGCAAAGTGCATCGCTCGAAGAAGCGCGGCGCACCTTCGTCGACAATCTCACGTTTGCCGCGCACGCGCTTTCCGCCGCGAACATTCGTTTGCTGATCGAACCGATCAACACGCGGGACATCCCGGGCTTCTTCTTGCACGGCACCAAACAAGCGCTCGGCATTCTGGACGAAGTCGCTTCGCCGAATCTATTTTTGCAGTACGACGTCTATCACCTGCAAATCATGGAGGGCGATCTCGCGCCCACGATTCAGCGCCATTTGAGCCGGATCCAGCATCTGCAAATCGCCGATAACCCGGGCCGCAACGAGCCCGGTACGGGTGAAATCAACTACCCGTTCTTGTTTCAGTTCATCGACGCACTGGGTTACGCGGGCTGGATCGGCTGCGAATACAAACCCAAAACCACGACTCTAGAAGGCCTCGGCTGGCTGCGTCCGTACTTGTGAGTTGGTCCGCGGCCATTCTTGAATTCGGAGAGAGACCATGAAAGTTGGATTTATTGGTTTGGGGATCATGGGCAAACCCATGGCGGGTCATTTGCTGGCGGGTGGGCACGAGCTCTCGGTGTTCGCGCGCCGCGGCGCACCGGAAGAGCTCACGAGCCAGGGCGCGCGCGCGTGCAAGTCGGCGCAAGAGGTGGCCGAAAAATCGGACGTGATCATCGTCATGGTGCCGGACACGCCGGACGTCGAAGCTGTTTTGTTCGGTCAAAATGGCGTCGCCGTGGGGATTAGTGAGGGCAAAATCGTGGTCGATATGAGCTCGATTTCGCCGCTCGAGACCAAACGCTTCGCCGCGCGAATCAACGAACGCGGCGCGCGCTACTTGGACGCGCCAGTCTCCGGCGGCGAAGTCGGCGCGAAAGCGGCCTCGCTGACGATCATGGTGGGCGGCCCGGAAGACACCTTCAACAAGGTGAAACCGTTGTTCGCGCTGATGGGCAAGAACATCACCCTAGTGGGTGACAATGGCGCAGGCCAGACGTGCAAGGTCGCCAATCAAATCATCGTCGCAGCGACGATCGAAGCGATCGGCGAAGCGCTGGTGTTCGCCTCCAAGGCGGGCGCGGATCCGGCCAAGGTGCGAGAAGCGCTGATGGGCGGCTTTGCGTCGTCGCGCATTTTGGAGGTGCACGGCGAGCGCATGCTGAAGCGCAATTTCAAGCCCGGGTTTCGCGTCGAGTTGCACATGAAGGATTTGAATTTGGCGCTCGCGGGTGGACGCGAGCTCGGCGTGAGTTTACCCGCGACCGCGAACTGCCAGCAGCTGTTCGCGGCCTGCGTCGCGAGCGGCGGCAGCGGTTGGGATCACTCGGGCATGGTGCGCGCGCTCGAAGATCTCGCCAAACACGAAGTGGCGAAATAGCCGTCGTTTCGTGGGGCGAAGTAAGAGCTACCCGTGCACGCCGCGCCGGCAGCGCTGAACCCAAAAGATCGCTTGTGCTGGCCTTTGGCGCGCGCTGCGATACTTTTGCGGGCGATGCGCGTTTGGCAAATAGGTGATGTTTCGTTGTTCGTGCTGGCTTCTTGCGCGGCGTTCGTCGCGTGCGCAGCGGCGCAACCCGGCGCAGTCGAAGAGCCCGCGCTCGCGTCGCGCAACGTGCCTGCACCGAAGGGCAAGCTGAACCTCGAACAAGCGCGGAAGTACGTGCTGAAGCTCGTGAACCGCGATCGCGCGGACAACGGCTTGCCGCCGGTCTCGTTCGACGAGACCGCGACGCGCGCCGGGCAGCGCCACGCCGAAGACATGGCGCGCGCCGGCTATACCGCGCACTGGGGTACGGACGGCTCGGTGCCCGAAGAGCGCTACTCGGACGCGGGCGGCACGGACTTCGTGCAGGAGAACGCGGGTTGCCTCGCCGACGGCCAAGCGCGCGCAATCGAAACCAAGCCGAGCTTCGATGCGGCCATGCTCGAGCGCGTCGAACACGCGTTCATGGATGAGAAGCCGCCGCACGACGGACATCGGAAAAATATTTTGAAGCCGGGGCACAGCTCGCTCGGCGTCGGCGTTGCGCGGCCGAAGGGCGTCGATCTGGCTTGCTTGTCGCAAGAGTTCGTCGACGACTATGGTGACTACGCCGCGTTGCCCCAATCCGCCGCCGCGGGCTCGGTGCTGCACATCGAAGGCGATGTGAAGGGAAAGGTGGCGTTCGGCGGCGTCGGCGTTGGGCGCATCGACCCGGCGAAGCCGCTCAGCGCGGAGCACTTGAACACGACGTACACCTACGCCGTGCCGTCACCGCAAGATTTGTATTTCCCGAAGGGCTTCGTCACGAAGAAGCCGGTCGAGGTTTCGGGCAAGCATTTCCGCATCGACGTGCCGCTCGGCAAGGCCGGGCAATCGGGCCGCTACGAAGTCAGCATTTGGGGCAAATTCCCGGGTGCCGGCGAGCAGCTCGATATGATCAGTTTGCGCGTCGTCAGCGTACATTGATTCGAAGACCCGAAGCGCAGCCGCTCGCGCACATCGCATCGAACGGCAATGGGGCGTCGTTCGTGCGAGGCGCGGGGACCGAGAAGCTCACACACTGCGGAAAAGTAGTTTCAAGTCAGTGCGGGCACTCCGAAGGGTGTGAAGCTTGATTCTGTTGTATGATTGTATGAATTTTCTTTTTTGAGAGCTTGCCTGAACCCGAGCACAACCAGTTACCTCATATTGGACGTCCGGAACTCGGCGTCCTGCTCGCGCTTGGGAGTGTAGTTCTTGGGAGCACACATGAAACTTTCGAATCGTTCGATTTGGCTTGGCCTGATTGCATCGTCGTTGCCACTCGCGGTCGCCTGCGGATCGAACGACACCTCGGGGTTGTTCACGAATGCCGGTGGCGATTCGTCGATTGGGGCGGGCGGTTCGTCGAGTGTTGGCGGCAGCGTGAGCTCGCAAGCCGGGCAGAGCAGCGCCGGCACTTCGTCGAGCTCGAGCGGCGCGGGCGGGACGAGCAGCGTCGCAGGTCAGGGCACCGGTGGCAGTAGCGCAGCGGGCGATGCGAGCGTTGCGGGCACTTCCGCGAATGCCGGAACCAGTGCCGGCGGAGCCACGGGCGGCATGAGTATGGGTGGCTCCGCTACCGCGGGCGACACGAGCATGGGCGGCACGAGTGCGGGCACCGCAGGCGATACGAGCATGGGCGGCACGACCGCGGCTGGCTCGAGCGGTTCGGGCGGGAGTGGCGGTCTCGTCGATCCGTGCCCGCAAGATGCGCCGCCGCAAAACGGCGTTTTGTGCGTAGAGCCGACCCCTGACAACTGTTTCTATCCGGGTACGGCGTGCAGCTGCGTCGTGCAGGTGAATAGCGTCGCGCGGCACTTTAGCTGCTACGGCAGCGGCGCCGATAAGTGCCCTGCCGGCACCGAGCAGGACCCGGTACCGATGGACGGCGCAGCGTGCAAGGGCCTGAGCGGAAGCGCGTGCCCGTACTCGGCGCACGACTTCTGCGTGTGCGTGCCGCCGAACAGTGGTGGCGGCGATCCGCACTGGCAATGCTCTACCGATTCGAACCCGGTTTGCCCGCAGACGCGGCCCGATAAGGGCACGCCGTGCACCGATGTGAAAGAGTGCGCGTTCGCCGATCGCGAGTGCTTCTGCAACGGCGTGAATTGGGTTTGCGAGTGAGCGCGCAGGCGCTTAGTTTCGTCGTTCCAGGCTCTAGTTGAACGTGAAACTAAAAACAAAGTTGCGCATTCAACTTCAGATTGCTCGGTGACGCGCCCCCGTGGCGCGCGCTAGCGACGGACGACGGCGAGCCGGGCAGCGTTCGGCGTCTGGCGCGAATTCCTCGGCCACGCAAAGCGCGGCTTCCGCTCACTTTTTGAGCAACGCCTTGAGCGCCCCTCCCATGTCGCTCGGCGTCGGCGCGACGCGGACGCCAGCGGCTTCGAGCGCCGCGATCTTGTCTTTGGCCGTGCCTTTGCCGCCGCTGATGATCGCGCCGGCGTGGCCCATGCGCTTGCCGGGTGGTGCGGTCGTGCCCGCGATGAAGCCCGCGACCGGCTTCTTCATGTGTTTGCCGATGTATTCGGCGCCGCGCTCTTCGGCATTGCCGCCGATTTCGCCGATCATGATCACGCCTTCAGTGTCTGGATCTTCGTTGAAGAGCTTCAGCACATCCACGAAGTCCATGCCCGCGACCGGATCGCCGCCGATGCCGATGC
>DASYCL010000410.1:0-14821 GCA_036500245.1 Polyangiaceae bacterium
GCGGGTTCAAGGTCCGCGGACACTACGCCGATTTTTGGGCCTAATCGTCAGCTTTTGGCATGTGAGAATGTATGCTTTCGAACAAGCGTCCGCGTTTCCGTATTGCGGCGCTGGCAGCGCTCGCGCTGGTCGGCGCGGCAGGGTGCTCGGGCAAGAGTCCGTTCGGCTCGAAGGACCCCGCCGCTTCACGATTGAAGCCTGAAAACGGCGGAATCGTCGCAGACCCGAACGATTTTTCGCATCTGCCGGTACCGCCCGCGGATGGCCCGAAGCTCGCTCCGATCGCGATGAGCGTGGCGGTGATGCAGAAACCCGACCCCAAGGCCGAGACACTCGGTTACCTGCGCATCGGCGCGAGAGTCGCGCGTTCCGACAAACCTGTCGGAAATATCGGCTGTCCCGAAGGTTGGTATGCGATTCGCCCCGCCGGGTTCGTCTGCGTTGGCCCGAACGCGACGCTCAAGCTCGATCATCCGCTGGCACGCGCGATTCAGGTCGAACCGGATCGAAGCAAGCCGATGCCCTACAAGTACGCATTCTTGCGTTCGATCGCGCCGAACTACATGCGCGTGCCGAGCAAGGCCGAGCAATTCCAATACGAAATGCGGCTCGACCGGCACCTGCGCAGCTGGAAGCGACTGCACGAGAAATGGGACGCGCTCTCGGTCGGCGCGAACGACGTGCCGCTCGATGAGAGCGGGATAGCCAACGGCGCGATCCCCGGTGAAGCCGCGCCGATGAACGAGAACCAGCGCTTCGGCGGCAACGGTGACGACCGTGTGCCCTGGTGGCTCGAAGGCGATCGCCGGATTCCGAATATTTCGAGCTTCAAGACGCCGAGCTTCGCGGTGATCGCGGATCGCTTGAAGCGGCACGCGGGTGTCTCGCTGATCGGCACCTTCGTCGCCGGGCCCGAGGCGCAAAATCGTCGTTTCGCGATTTCGACCGATGCGCGTCTGATCCCCGCCGACAAACTCAAAGCCGAGTCGGGCTCGCCATTTCACGGCGTGGACATCAAGCAGGTGGGCTTGCCCGTCGCGTTCGCGCAAAAAGACGGCGCCAATTTCTACGATTTCGGTGCCGGCGCGCCCGCTCGTGCCGAAGCCTTGCCGGGTCGCGAATTCGTCGCGCTGAGCGGCAACATCAAGGAGTACGGCGGTGAGCGCTACGTGCAAGCGCGCAGCGGCAAATGGTTGAAGAGCGCGGAGCTTCGCACCGCGGCAAAATCGAGCAAGCTGCCAGCGTGGGCCGCGCGCAAGGCGAAATGGATCGACATCTCGATTCAAAATCAAACCCTCGTGCTCTGGGAAGGCGACATTCCGGTTTACGCGACGCTCGTCTCGACGGGCCGCGACGGCATGGGCGACCCCCAAAAAACCTTGAGCACGCCCATGGGCACCTTCCGCGTGTACCAAAAACACATCACGACTACGATGGACTCGAGCGTCGCCGATCACGAGTTCGAGCTGCGCGACGTACCCTGGGTGATGTACTTCAAAGGCGGCTACGCGCTTCACGCTGCGTACTGGCACGACGATTTCGGTCACGTGCGCTCGCACGGCTGCGTCAACATGTCGCCGATCGACGCGCGCCGCACGTTCATCTGGTCGTCGCCCGAAGTGCCCGAGCATTGGCAAGCCGCGTACACTACCGACGCGCTCGAGCAAGGCACGATCGTCTACATTCACCCCTAAGAGTGAGTTTATTTTTTTTGATGGTCACGCGCAGCGGGCGAGTGGCGTCACAGCCTTCGGCGTCGCGCTCCGGCTGTCACTGAATCGAGAAGCTCTTCGACACGGTGACCGGATCGCCGCCGAACGCCGGCACCTTCGCCGCGCGGAAAATGCGCGCCACGCAGCCGCCGACGTCGGTGCCAGCAAACGCGCCGGTCACGGTCGAGTTCGTGGCGCGTCCGCTCGGCGCGAAGGTCACCGAGGCTTTGCCGGTTCCGGTCGGGCCGTCCGGTTTCTTGCAGCTCGCGGCGTTGGCCGCAGCGGCGCCCAGCGCGGCAATCGCCGCGCTCTTGTCGAAGTCGGCGCCGGCGGGCGCGGGTGCTGGCGTTGCAGCTTCTGGCTTTTTTGCGTCTCCGGCCGGCTTTTCCGTGGGTTTCGTTGCTGCGGTGGCGCCGGGCGCGGCAGCGGCCGCCGTTGCCGCAGTCGCGCCGGGCTTCGCTACGGCGCTCGCGGCTGCGGATGGCGCGGCGCTCTCGGTCGGCGCGGGCGCCGCAGCATTGTCATTCGCTGTGGCTGGCGCGGGCGGCGTGGCCGCGGCTTGAGTCGACGTCGCTTTGGTGTCGGCGCTGGCGGCTTCGGGCGCTTTCTCTGCCGGCTTCTTCGACATGAATACGAATGCGGCTGCGGCTACAGCTGCGATTGCGACGATCGCGCCGATCACCAGTGCGCCGCCCTTCTTCTTCGCCGGCGCGGCGTTCGGCACTTCGACCGGATCGCTCGGACGTACGACGGGCTCGGGCGCTATCGCGACGGGCTTGGTGAAGTCAGGCGCAGCTAGCGCGCCCAAACCGCCGAGGCCGCCACCGCCGACGTTCATCAGCGAGTTCGGCGAGCTGTCGCCGAAGAGCACGGCCGCAGCATCCTTTTCCTTCTCTTTGTCTTGCGCCTTTTTTTGATTCGCTTTCGGATCCGGTTTGGTCAGCGCATCGAGCGAAAAGAGCACCGAGCTCTCGTTGCGCGCGCCAGTCATCTTCTGCGCGGGTTCGTCCGGCACGCCGAAATCCAAAGAAGCGTCGCTTTCGCCGCCCGCACTCGCGACGCTGCCGAACAAATCGACTTCCGGACGCTTCTCCGCGCGGCGCGCCGCCGCCGGTTTTGCGGCCGCAGCTTGCATCGCAGGCGCGGGACTTGCGACCGCGGAAGGCCTGATTTCGGCGGAAGATTTGCGTGCGGCGGCTGCAGCCGGCGACACGACCGGCGCCGCGGGCGACTTCTGCGGCTGCTTCTCGGCCTCACTCGGTGCGCTCGAGACGACCGTTTCGTCATCGAAGGGCGAGCGGCCGACCACGGTCGGTTCGTCATCCGTCGCGGCCGGCAACGCGAAGCTCGGCGCACGTCGCGCAACGCCGCGCTGTTTCATCGCCGCAGCTACTTCCGGCACGTCGAACGGCGAGAGCCAATCGGACATCCCGTCTTTCCAAATCAGAGTCTCGTCGTCGATCTTGCGCGAGTCGTACAGTTCGACCAGCTCCGAAGTCGTGTGCTGCTCTTGGTGATCGTCGACGAATCCGACGAGCCAGCTAGTCTCGGGAGCCGCAGCCTTTGCCGGCGCAGCCTTTGGCTGAGCCGTTGCTTCGGGTGTGGCCGCGGCTTTGATCGCGGCAGACGCCGACGCGACCGGCGTTGCTGTCGCCGGCGCGGGCGCAGCCAGCGAAGTCATCGCGGTCGGCGCTTCGGCCCTCGCATCCGCGGCTTCGGCCGCGCCGATTGCGGTTCCATCAACGACGATGTTCGTCCCGCAGTGCTTGCAAGTGATGCGGACTTTTTTGCCGCGAACTTTTTCGTCCGGAACGGAGTATTTGGCCGGACAACCCGTGCACGTCACATTCATCGATCAGTCTCGTGGCCGCGGAAGGTGCGGTGTTCGAAAACCCAAATTCGAGAATTACCACGGCTTTTTTAGCTTGCCTATCCCTCTCGGTCCTAGCTCGAGCCGGTTTGCGGTGTAGAGTCCGCGCGGTACATGGCTGAGGCAGAAGCGACGCCGCCCGGGCAGGAGGAGGCTGGGCGAGGCGAGCAACCCGAATTCTCGAAACTAGTGCGCGACACCTACTTGAGCGTAGATGTGCGCTGGCTCGGGATTTTCCGTGTCCTCTACGGCACGCTCCTGATCGTCGATCTGGTCCGCCGCTGGGTGGACGTGCGCTTCTACTACACGAACGACGGCGTCATGCCGAACCACTTCGAGCTGTTCCGGCCGGGGTGGCGCAACATCTTTTCGGTCTTCTTCGCGTTCTCGAGCTTCAGCGAGGTGAACTTCGCGTTCACGCTCGCGCTGATTTGCTTCGTCACGTTCACGCTCGGCTATCGTACGAAGCTGTTTCACGCGCTCTCGCTGCTGTTCATCACGAGCTTGAACGCGCGCAATTTGTTCGTCGAAAACGGCGGCACGATCGTCGTCAACCTGCTCGGCATGTGGACGCTGTTCTTGCCGCTCGGCCGGCGTTTTTCGATCGATGCCGTCATCGCGTCGCTGAAAGCGCGCGACGAAAGCGACTCGAACGCGCTGAACGATCGCGCCAATCCCGCCGCGCCGACGGCTCCGCACGTTTCACTCGCGGTGCTCGCGCTGCTCTTGCAATGGAGCGTGATTTATTTTTTTAATTTCGTGCACAAGACCGGCGTCGGCTGGCGCAATCACACGGCCATTTATTGGTTCCTCGAGCAAAATCGGATCGTGACTTGGTTCGGCGTGTGGGCGCGCACGCATTTGCCGCTCAGCGCGCTCGAGCTGATGACGCGCGGCGCCTTGTTCATGGAAGCGACGCTTTCTTTCATCCTATTGCTGCCCTTTTCTCGCGAAAATATGCGGCGACTCGGACTCTTGCTCGCGCTCGCGCTGCACGGCGGGATCGCGGCGATGTCGCGCCTCGGCCCGTTTTCGTACGTCATGGTGATTCAATTCATCATTCATTTGAGCGCGCGGGACTTCGCGTTCGTCTCGCGTTGGTTCACGCGACCGAGCCGCGCGCGCACCGTGATTTACGACGCCGACTGCGGCATTTGCTTGCTGCTCTGCCGCGTGCTCAAGCGTCTCGACCCGTTCGATCGGTTGACCTTCGTGGGCAACGACGAACGCGAAAAAATTCCCGCCGAAATCGCCGATGGCGAGCTCGAGCGCTCACTCTTCGTGATCTTGCCGGACGGGCGCATTGCGCGCGAAGAACGCGCGGTATTCGAGGTGGCCCGCGCGCTGCCGTTTGCAATCGTGCCCGCGCTTTGGCTCGCGGTACCGGGGCTTTCGAACATTGGCCGGGGGCTATATCGATCCATCGCGGCAAATCGCACCCGGATCTCGGCTTGGTTCGGGCTCGCGCAATGCGGCGTGCCAAGCTCGAAACAGCAACCGGCGCGCGCGCTCGTCGCACCCAAAAATACCTGGCGCCACGATCTTGCGCATGCGCTCAGCATCCCGCGCGAAGTGCTGGTCGCGTTCATGATCGTCGTGCTCGGCATCGAGGTCTGCGTGGATAACCCATTCATGACCAAGCGCATGCACGTGAAGCGCACGGATTGGATGCAAGCCATCGTCGAGACGCCGCGGCTGTTCCAAGGCTGGGGCATGTTCGCTCCCGAGCCGCCGTACGAAGACGGGCATTTGGTCGTGGACGGCCGCACCGTCGACGGCAGAAAGCTCGATCCATTCACCGGACGTGCGCCGTGGTTCGATCCATATTCAGCGACGGGGTGGGGCGACGATCAACTCTGGTGCGATTACACCAATCACCTGCGCTGGTCGAACAACGCGCCGAATCGCCAGCACCTTCGGGACTACTTGGAGCACATGCACGAGTACACGCATCGGCCGCAAGACAGGCTGGTCGGTTTCGACGTTTGGTGGGTGCAAAATAAATCGCCGGAGCCCGGGCACACACACGGTGAACCGCTGCCGCCGGAGAAACTCGTGAGCTTCGGCAATGTGCGCGACTCGCTTGCGAAGCCGTGGCTGCCGCCAGAACGCAGTTTTTCGCCCGCGCCTCCGGCCGCGCAGAGGCCGCCCGGATGAGCACTGAATCTTCGCGTCAAGAGACGGCCAGTCGCGCGCCGACGAGCCTGCGGCGATTTGCGCTCGGCTATTCGAGCGCCGATCCGCGCTCGCTCGGCATTTTCCGAATTGCACTCGGCATGCTCCTGTTCATGGACGCGGCGCGGCGCTACCCCGACATCGAATCGCACTATTCGAATACGGGCTGGCTCACGAATCACTTCATGCTCTTCCGCCCGATGAGCGACTACCTGTTCTCGCTCTACCTCACGTGCAGTTTGCCGTGGCAAGTGAAGGTTCTGCTCGGTCTCCAGCTCCTCATCGATCTGCTGCTGATCGCGGGTTACCACACGCGAGTGATGCAGGTGCTCGCCGCGGTGCTGATCGCGAGCCTAAATAGCCGCAACGTGATGCTCGAGAACGGCGGCTCCGTGGTGCTCACTTTGCTCGCCGTCTGGTCGGTGTTTCTGCCGCTCGGACGACGCTTCAGCGTCGATGCACTGCTCCGCTCGCTGCGCAATGAGCGCGAAACCTCGCTCGATGAACTGAACGCGCCGCTCGCGCGCGACAAGGCGCCCGTGCTGTCTCTCGCGGTGCTCGCGCTCATCTTGCAATGGACCGCGATTTACGCGTTCAACGCGCTGCAAAAAAATGGCCCAGCTTGGCGCGACGGAACCGCAGCGTACTACGCGCTTCATCAGTACGGCATGCTGACGCGCCTCGGCTCGTGGCTCGCTGGTTCGCTGTCGCTCGGCGCTTCTCGCGTGCTGAGCTTCGGCGCGTTGGCGATCGAAGGGCTGGTCGCCGCGCTGCTGCTCGTTCCGTTCAAGACCCAGATCACCCGCATGATCGCCTGGCTTCTGGTGTGCGCGTTGCATCTTTCGATCGTTTCGGTTTTGCATCTCGGCACATTTTCTTGGGCGATGATCAGCATGTTCTTCGCGCTCGTGCCGAGCCAAGCGTGGGACATGTTTCACGCCCGCCTATCAGCGCGGCGGCCCTCGCGCGTACTGCGTGTGGACGGCGCGAACCCGTTCGCGCTCGCGGTTTGCCGCGTTGTCAGGCGCTTCGATGTTTTGGGGAAAGTGCGCTTCGAGCCAGCCGAAGCTGAAGACGCGAATCGCTTCGTCGTGCTCGATCCGAATTCCGAGCGCCGCGCTCGAGGCCTGAAAGGCGTGCGTTTGCTGGCGCAGGCTTTCCCGCTCGGCCCGATCACGGTCGCTTGGCTCCGCTTGCCTATTATTTCGGGGCTAGCAAAGAAGTGGATTCGCCGCGCGGAACGCAAACCGGAGTTTTACGGCCAATACTTCGAGCTTTCATCGACGCCCGCGCTCAGCGAGACAGGGCCGTCTCCTGCGGCGGAGCTCTTTGGCAGCGTGTGGTTCGGCTTCGGCGAGGCGGCGGTGCTCGTGCTGCTCGTTTGCTGCGGCAGCCAGCTGATGCTCGAAAACGACGCCGTTCCCGCGTGGCTCAAACCCACGCATCGTCCAACTTGGATGACCGCCGTGATCGTCTATCCGCGACTATTTCAGGGCTGGAGCATGTTCGCGCCGTCGCCGCCGCTCGACGACGTTGCAGTCGTGGTCGATGGTCGCACCAAAGATGGCAGGCATCTCGATCCGCTCACGGGTCGTGAACCTTCGTTCGATGTGGCGGCGCGCGCGGCGCATTCGCGAAATTGCGAATGGTACTATTTCGAACGTCACTTGAACGAAGAGCGCTTCAAGGTCTACCTCGGCGGAGTTCGCGATTTTCTCAGAAATCATCAGGAGATCAGCGGGCGACCTCAGGATCAGCTGGTGGCCTTCGACGTTTGGTCCGTGTCGCAACCGATCTCGTTACCCGGCGAGCCTCAGAAACCTGCGCAGAAGAACAAGATCCTTTCATACGGGAACGTGAGAGACTGACGGCGCTCACATGTCGGTTGGCCACCTCTTGCATGCGGCTCGCGTCACGCTGCGCATCAGCGTGCCGACGATCATCGAGGGACTCCGCGGCAAGTTGACACCCGAGGTTTGCGACGAACGCCTGGCTTGGTGGTCGCGCGAACTCGTCAGAAAGGCCGAGATCGAGCTTCGAATCGCCGGCACCGAACGTGTGCCGAAAGAGTCGGCATTCGTCGTGATGTCCAATCATCAATCGCACTACGATATTCCGGTGCTCTATCAGAGCCTGCCGTTGCGCCTGCGCATGGTCGCCAAATCGGAGCTATTTCGCATTCCGATCTGGGCTCAAGCCATGCGCGCCGCGGGCTTCGTCGAAGTGGATCGCGGTGATCGCGAGCGCGCGATTCAGAGTCTCGAGCGCGCGAGGAACGCGCTCGCGCAGGGCACCAGTATTTGGATTGCGCCTGAAGGCACGCGTAGCCGCGATGGCACGCTCGGTCCGTTCAAGCTCGGTGGCTTTCACCTCGCTGTCGGCGCGCGGGCGCGCATTCTGCCGGTCACGATCTCGGGCACGCGTCGAACGCTGCCGGCGAAAGGCTCGCACGTGACGACGGGCTCGACGGTACACGTCACCATGCACGATCCGATCGAGCCGGCGAATTTCGGTGACGAAGTCGGCGAGCCGCTCGTCCAAGCCGTGCGCAGCGCAATCGAGAGCGCGCTCTGACTCGGGCGCGCTCAGACTTTGCACCAGACGCGAACCACCACGGTGCCGCGCACCGTCCACGGCGTGACATCGACGCGATCGACCTGAGCCATGTTCTTCGCGGGCAAGCGGTGCAAGAGGTGCTCTTCGACGAAGCGCCGCCGCAGCGCCTCCGAAGAGAGCGACGTAGTCTCCGGCCCCTGCACGACGAACGTGAGCATCTCGAAGATCGCGAACGGCGTTTGGTTCACGCTCTCATCGATCGTGAGCGCCTCGGCGCGGGTGCCCGCGATGCGCGCAGCAGGCGCTTTTTCGGCGTCGCGCGATTCGATTGCGGGCTCGCGCGCGCTCGGGATGAGCTCGGCGGTGATCGCCGCCAGCGTTTCTCGACCGACCACGCCTTGAGTGACGCTGATTTCCGGTGCCGAGCTCTGCGGCGGCGTGCGCGCGACGCTGTGAAGCGGCGCCGGCAGTCGACTCGGCGTTTTCGCGCCTGGCGCGTTCGAAATGCGATCGCCGTAGTTCAGCGTGCTTTGCATGGTGCGGCCGGGATGCGGCGCTTCGGCGATCAGAGCGAGCGTATCGCGGCCCGCGACGCTCTCGCTGACTGAGACCTCGGGCGCGTCGTCCGCGCTGTCCGGCTCCGGCGGCGGCGCGACTGAAAGCAGTTCCTCCGCGATCGCGGTCATGGTTTCTTGGCCGAGCGAAGTGTACGAAACTTGTACCTCCGGCTGGGAGCCATCTTCGGCTCTAGGGCGCGGGGGCTGCGTACGAGAAGACTTGCTCTTGGAGCGAGAATTGCGCGAGCTCAAACCGGCTCAGTATCGCACGGAGTGTCGCCGCCGAGCCATGGCGCAGCAAAAAAAGGCCCAATTGCGGCTCGAATGGGCGCTTCGTCTCGACTACTCAGGTCAATTCAGTGCGACCCATCAGGAACTGATCGACGTTCCGCGCTGCTTTCCGGCCTTCGGCGATCGCCCAAACGACGAGCGACTGGCCGCGCTGACAATCGCCCGCGGCGAATACGCCGGGCACGCTGCTCATGAATTCGTCATCCACTTCGACGTTGCCGCGCTTGTCGAGCTTGAGCCCGAGATCGTTCACGATGCCGGGGTGCTCGGGATGAACGAAGCCCATCGCGAGCAATACCAGATCGGCGGCGAGCTCGAACTCGCTGCCAGGGGCGCGCTCGAAGCGGCCATTTTTGAACTCGACGCGCACACAGTGGAGCTTCTCGACTTTGCCGTTCCCGCTGACGCGCTCAGTGGACACGCTCCAGTCGCGCTTGCCTCCCTCTTTGTGCGACGACGAAGTGCGGAGCTGGAGCGGCCAGAGCGGCCAGGGCGTGGATGTCGCGCGTTCTTCCGGCGGCCGCGGCATGATCTCGAAGCTCGTGACGCTGAGCGCGCCTTGGCGATGCGAAGTGCCGATGCAATCGCTTCCGGTATCGCCGCCGCCGATCACGATCACATTTTTGCCCGTGGCTAGGATTGCTTCGGAATCCGGCACCGCAAGACCCGCGACACGGCGATTCTGTTGCGTCAAAAAGTCCATTGCGTAGTGAATGCCGCTGAGCTCGCGTCCCGGCACTTCGAGATCGCGCGGCTTGCGCGAGCCGATCGCGAGAATCACCGCGTCGAAGTTCTTCTTCAGATCCTCCGCAGTCACGTCCTTGCCCACGTCGACGCTGGTCTTGAAGACGACGCCCTCGGCCGTCATTTGCTCGATGCGCCGCTCGACCAACGACTTTTCCATCTTGAAATCGGGGATGCCGTAAGTGAGGAGGCCGCCAATGCGATCGTCGCGTTCGAACAGCGTCACGTGGTGACCGGCGCGCGCGAGTTGCTGCGCGGCCGCCATGCCCGCGGGGCCCGAGCCGACGACGGCAATTTTCTTGCCGGTGCGCGTTTTCGCCAGGACCGGCTTGACCAAGCCTTCATCGAAGGCGCGATCGATGATCGAACGCTCGATCAGTTTGATGCTCACCGGATCGTCGTTGATGCCGAGCACGCATGCGGCTTCGCACGGCGCCGGGCAAACACGGCCAGTGAATTCCGGAAAATTGTTGGTCGCATGCAGCGCGGCGATCGCCTGCTCCGGCTTGTTGCGATAGGCGTGATCGTTCCAGTCGGGGATCAGATTGCCGAGCGGACAGCCCGTGTTGCAGAACGGGATACCGCAATCCATGCAGCGCGCGCCCTG
This sequence comes from Polyangiaceae bacterium, assembly GCA_036500245.1. Taxonomy (GTDB): domain Bacteria; phylum Myxococcota_A; class Polyangia; order Polyangiales; family Polyangiaceae; genus PMG-095. Next base: position 10,513 of record DASYCL010000410.1, read on the forward strand.
CGCAGCGACCTGCTCTTGCACGATCGGCAGCTCGAATTCGCGATAGTCTTTGACGCGCTCGCGCGCCGGGCGTTTCGAAGGGTCGACTCGCTCAATTTCCAGAAATCCAGTGATTTTTCCCACGACTTACTCTCGACCTGACTCACCCTGAAGGGTTACTGGGGGCTCGGCGATTCGCGCTTTCAGCCGAAATTGCGGAGCCAAAGACAAATTCATTCGGCGTCGGCGGTGCCGGTGCGCGCTGCTTTGCTTTCCGATTGAATGACCGGGAGGCTGCCGCTTTGCGGCGGCTTTTCGCGCTTCGCTAGCTCAGCGAGCACGCGTCGATATTCGGTCGGCACGACTTTGACGAATTTCGTTTGCGCCTCGCTCCAATTGGCCAAGAGCGCCGCAGCTTGCGCGCTGCCTGTGCGCAGCTGATGCTCCTTGAGCAAGCTCGCGACGAACTCGGCGTCTTCCGGCGCCAGTGCTTCGAGCTCGACCATGCCGAGGTTGCAGCGCGCCTTGAAGTCGGAGGCTTCGTCGAGCACGTAGGCGAGACCGCCGCTCATGCCGGCCGCGAAGTTGCGCCCGGTTCGGCCGAGCACGACGACGTGACCGCCGGTCATGTACTCGCAACCGTGATCGCCCACACCTTCGATCACAGCGCTGGCGCCGCTGTTTCGAACACCGAAGCGCTCGCCACCCATGCCGTTGAAGAACGCCTTGCCGCTGGTCGCGCCGTAAAGCGCCGTGTTGCCGACGATGATGTTCTTTTGCGCTGGATAGTCCACGCCGCGCGGCGGACGGATCGCGAGGATGCCGCCGGCCATGCCCTTACCGACGTAGTCGTTCGCGTCGCCCTCGAGGCTGAGCGTCATGCCGCGCGTGACGAAGGCGCCGAAGCTTTGGCCGGCCGAGCCGGTAAAGCGCATGTCGATCGTGCTTTCAGGCAAGCCTTCTTGGCCGAAGCGGCGCGCGACTTCGCCGGCGAGCATGCCGCCGACGGTGCGGTGCACGTTGCGCACCGGGATGTCGATCCGCACCGGGTCGCGCTTTTCGAGCGCGGCTTTCGCCAGCTCGATCAGCCTGACGTCGAGGGCGGCCTCGAGCCCATGGTCTTGCTCGATCGACTTGGTCACGGCGACGCCGGGGCGAGCTTCCGCCTCGCTCAGTACGTCCGAGAAATCGACCTTCGACGCCTTCCAATGCTTGACGTTCGCGCGTTGCCGAATGCGATCGACTTGGCCGACCATCTCTTTGAGCGTGCGGAAGCCGAGCGAAGCCATCAATTCGCGCGCCTCTTCGGCGACGTAGAACATGAAGCGCACGACGTGCTCGGGCTGGCCCGAGAACTTCGCGCGCAAAACTGGATCTTGCGTCGCGATGCCGACCGGGCAGGTGTTGAGGTGGCACTTCCGCATCATGATGCAGCCGGAAGCGACGAGCGGCGCCGTCGCGAAACCGAACTCCTCGGCACCGAGCAACGCCGCGAACACGACGTCCCGCCCGGTGCGCATTTGTCCGTCCGCTTGCAGGAACACACGGCTCCGCAAGTCGTTTTTGACGAGCACTTGGTGCGTCTCGGCCAGGCCGATCTCCCATGGAATGCCCGCGTGTTTGATCGAAGTGAGGGGCGAAGCGCCGGTGCCGCCGTCGTGTCCGGCGATCAAAATCACGTCCGCATGCGCCTTGGCCACGCCCGCGGCGACCGTGCCGACGCCTGCTTCCGCCACGAGCTTCACGCTGATGCGCGCGCGCGGGTTCACCATCTTCAAGTCGAAGATCAGCTGCGCCAAGTCTTCGATCGAGTAAATGTCGTGGTGCGGGGGAGGCGAGATCAGCGTCACGCCGGGCGTCGAGTGGCGTGTCTTGGCGATGATCGCGTCCACTTTGTGGCCCGGGAGCTCGCCGCCTTCGCCGGGCTTGGCGCCTTGGGCGATCTTGATCTGCAGCTCATCCGCGTTGACCATGTAGTACGTGGTCACGCCGAAACGCCCGGAGGCGACTTGCTTGATGGCGCTGCGTCGGAAGTCGCCGTTCGTGTCGCGTTGATAGCGTTCTTCGCGCTCGCCGCCTTCGCCAGTGTTGCTCTTGCCGCCGATGCGATTCATGGCAATCGCCAGCGTTTCGTGGGCTTCGCCGCTGATCGAGCCGAAGCTCATCGCGCCGGTGGCGAAGCGTTTGACGATTTCGCTAGCGGGTTCGACTTCGTCGAGCGGGATTGGTTTTTCTGCTTCGACCAATTCCCACATCCCGCGGAGCGTGATGAGTCCCATGGTCGAGACCTGCGAATTGATCAGTGAAGCGTACTCTCGGTAGCTCTTCACGTCGGCCATGCGTACGGCCCGTTGCAATGCGGCGACCGTGCCTGGATTCCATAAGTGCCGCTCGCCCTGCGCGCGGAACGCATACTGCCCGCCGATGTCGAGCATCGACGAAGCATCGGTGACTTTGGGGTAGCTGCGTTCGTGGCGTAGCCGGCACTCGTCCGCGAGCACGTCGATGTCGATGCCGGAGACGCGCGACGAAGTACCAGTAAAATACTGATCGATCACATCCGGCGAAAGCCCGATCGCTTCGAAGATTTGCGCGCCCTGATAACTCTGCAGGGTGCTGATGCCCATCTTGCTCATCACCTTGAGCAAGCCCTTGTTGATCGATTTGATGTATTTGGTTTGAGCCTGGATCGGTTCCTTGAGTCCAGGGAACGTCCCGTCCCGAACCATTTGGTTCACGGTTTCAAGCGCCAAATAAGGATTGATCGCGCCCGCGCCGTAGCCGAGGAGGAGCGCGAAGTGGTGCACTTCGCGCGCATCGCCGGCTTCGACGATGATGCCGATCTTCATGCGCGTGCCGTTGCGCATGAGGTGGTGATGCACCGCGCCGGTCGCGAGCAAGCTCGGCACCGGCGCCATCTTCTCGTTCGAACCGCGGTCGCTCAAGATCACGAGCCCGTGACCGTTCAGCACCGCTTGTGACGCTTGACGACAGACTTCGTCGAGCGCGGCCTTCAAACCTTCGCCGCCTTCGTCGACCGGATAGAGCAGCGGAATTGTCGGCGGGCGGCGCACTTGCTGCAAGTGCGTTTCACGCAGCTTCGCCAAATCCGAATTGGTGAGGATCGGATGCGGCAGCTCGAGCATCTGCGCTTGATCGGGCAACTCGAATAAGATATTGCCTTCGCCGCCGATGTACGCTTTGAGGCTCATCACGAGCTCTTCGCGGATCGGGTCGATCGCGGGATTGGTGACTTGCGCAAAGTGCTGCTTGAAGTAATTGAATAGCAGCTGCGGGCGATCGCTCAAGACGGCCAGCGGCGTGTCAGTGCCCATCGAGCCGCGCGGCTCGTCGCCCTTTTCGGCCATCGGTGCCATCAAGAAGCTGAGATCTTCTTGGGTATAGCCGAACGTCTTTTGACGTTGCACGAGCGAAGCGTACTCGCGGTTCGTCGCCGTGGGCGGCGAGACATCGATCTCGGCGAGAGAGATCTTGTTCTCGCGGAGCCACCTGCCGTACGGCTTGGCTTTGCAGATCGCGTCTTTGATTTCTTCGTCTTCGACGATGCGGCCGAGCTCGGTGTCGACCAAGAACATGCGGCCGGGTTCGAGCCGCCCTTTGCGTTCGATGTTCTCCGCCGGGAACTCGAGCACGCCGGTTTCCGACGCGAGCACGACCAAGCCGTCTTTCGTGACGGTGTAGCGCGCGGGGCGCAAACCGTTGCGATCCAAGAGACCGCCGATGCGCTTGCCGTCGGTGAAGGCGAGCGCCGCCGGGCCATCCCACGGCTCGACCAGACACGAGTGGTATTCGTAGAACTCGCGCTTGTGCGCGGGCATGAGCTCGTCGTTCTGCCAGGCCTCCGGCACGAGCATCATCATCACGTGCGGCAAGCTGCGGCCTGCGTGCAAAAGCAGCTCGACCACGTTGTCGAGCATGGCGGAGTCGCTGCCACCCGGAGTGATCGTGGGCAAAATATGGCGGATGTCCTCCTCGAAAACCTCGCCATCGAAGAGTTGCTCGCGCGCGGCCATCCACGCCGCATTGCCGCGGACGGTGTTGATTTCGCCGTTGTGCGCCAGCGTGCGGAACGGTTGCGCCAGCTCCCACGTCGGAAACGTGTTCGTGCTGAAGCGCTGATGCACCATGGCGAGCGCGCTCACCATCGCTGGGTCTTTCAGCTCGATGTAAAACTCAGCGAGCTGCTCCGCGAGCAAGAGCCCCTTGTAAATGATCGTGCGGGACGAAAGGCTCGGGATGTAAAACGACCCTTTGCCGGCAAGCGACGTTTCGCGCACGGTGCGTTCCGCCCATTTACGGATCACGAACA
>DASYCL010000411.1:0-6662 GCA_036500245.1 Polyangiaceae bacterium
GCATCTTCTCGCCCGGCTTCAGCATCAGCTTCTGACACACGAGATCCATCTTCTGGTCTTGCGCTTGTTCGACGGTTTGCTTCACGTCCGTGAAGAAGCCCGAGGTGTAAACCATGCGGTCACCGAGGAACGCGCCGAAGAAATCGTCACCGCGATCGTAGTGCCAACGCACGAGCTTCTCGTCGAGCTTCTTCGAGTGAATCGCGAACTCCGGCACGAAGCGCGTGATGAAGTACTTGTAGTGCTCGACCGTGAACGGGTGCTTCACCACCGCGTAACGATCTTCGAGCAGCTTGTAGATATCGCCCGGAATATCGACGCCACCGTCGAAGTACGCCTCGAACAGCGTGTCCATCGGGATCGGGGTCCCGTTGCTGTATTTCTGGGCGAGCTTTTGGTCGTGGAACACGACGTAGTCGGTCAGCTTACTCATGTGCGAGAGACTCCTCTTGGCGGCGTGCCCCATGCTCGGGGCCAAAGTTCCCGCCGAATGTGACCGGCAGGGTGCGGGGTCGAGCCCAGCGAATTAGGGGCGCGACGATTATCACGGCCTGGCGCGGATGTCGCGCGGCCACGACGAATTTAACCCGAACATGCCAGAGACACTGTGCATGCGCACCCCAAATTTCTCCGGAAATATCTGAGTTCCGTCATTATTGCGGTGTGCGCGAAGGGTCGGGCACGGTGCAAACGGTCATTCGCACCGGCGCTTAACCCACGCGTGGACAAAAGCCCCGTGCTACGGACAGCGCGATGGAGCCGCGCGTCGTCGATCTAGAAATTCGCTACGCGCATTTGGAAAAGCAGCTCGCGGAACTCAATCAAGTCGTCTTCGAGCAACAAAAGTCGATCGACTCATTGCAACAGCAACTCGTCGCGCTGCGCTCGCGCCTCGCCGGAATGGGCGAGCCGATGGAGCACGAAAAGCCTCCGCATTACTAGGCTTGTTCGTGATCGGAAGCGTTGCCGCAGGCTGATGTTTTTTGGCCCTGCGCGAGCATAGCGTTTGGCCGCTCGCGCAACTGGGCGCGCGCCGTGATCAGCCCCGCGAATCTGTTTGCTTTGTTTTATTTCCGGGCATTCGGCTGCCGGCCTTCGCGCGCGCTCGGGCGCGAAAGAGGAGAGGAGAGATTGAGAAGGCGTCCACACATTGTCGCGCTCCAATCCCCTGATGCGCGTCAGTCTTTCACAGCCGAGTCAAAGCTCTTCGCGCTTGCGGCGCGCCAAGCGCGAGCGAAACTTTTCGGTACCGGCTCCGACAAGAGCTCGCGGTCTTTTAGGTACTCGTACATTTCGCCGTAGTGACGTACTTCGGTTGGGCTCACGCGCCGTAGAATGTGCCAGGGGCGAAGTTCGCTCGGCGATCGAAGGCCGCTGGCGGCGAGCAATTCGACGAACGCTTTGACGGTGTTGTGCTGAAAATTGCGCACGCGCACGGCCTTATCGAGCACCACGAGGCCCGCAACCAGCGCCGGATTTTGCGTCGCAACGCCGGTGGGGCACTCATTCGTATTGCACTTCTGCGCCTGAATGCAGCCGAGTGCGAACATCATCGCGCGCGCGCTGTTGCACACGTCGGCACCGATCGCGATCTTGTGCGCCAAGTCGAACCCGGTCACCACGCGACCGCTACAGATCACGCGAATGCGCTGGCGCAAGCCGACTCCGACGAGCGCGTTGTGCACGAACACGAGCGCTTCGTCGAGCGGCGTGCCGAGTACGTTCGAGAACTCGAGCGGGGCCGCGCCAGTACCGCCTTCGCCGCCGTCGACGGTGATGAAATCCGGATGAATCCCGGTTTCCACCAGTGCCTTGCAGATCGCGAGGAACTCGCGGCGCTTGCCCAAGCAGAGCTTGAAACCAATCGGCTTACCGTGCGACAGCTCGCGCAGTTTGCCGATGAATTCGCACAAGCCGACCGGCGTGTCGAACGCGCGGTGCGTGGGCGGCGAAATCACGTCCCGTCCGAGCGCCACGTTGCGGATCTGAGCGATTTCGAGGCTGACCTTCGCGGCCGGCAAAATCCCGCCGTGCCCCGGCTTCGCGCCTTGGCTCAGCTTGATCTCGATCATTTTTATTTGGGGATTTTGGGCTTTCTCGGCGAAGAGGGTCGCTTCGAAATTGCCGGCTGCGTCGCGACAGCCGAAATAGCCGGTGCCGATTTGCCAGCACAGATCACCGCCGCCTTCGAGGTGATACGGCGAGAGGCCGCCTTCGCCGGTGTTGTGATAGAAATCGCCGAGCTTCGCGCCGCGATTCAAAGCCGAAATCGCGTTACGGCTCAGCGCGCCGTAGCTCATCGCGGAGACATTGAGCACGGCCGCGTCATACGGCTGTTTGCAGGCGGGCCCACCGATGCGTACGCGCGGCGGCGTCTCCGGCGGTTCGAGCGCGCACAGCGAATGATTCATCCATTGATAACCAATCGCGTACAGATCGTACTCGGTGCCGAACGGCAATGTATCGGTCACGTTCTTCGCGCGCCGATACACGAGTGAACGGAGCTCACGGCTGAACGGACGCCCCGAGCTGTTGCTCTCGACGAAGTATTGATGAATCTCGGGTCGGATCGACTCGAACAAGTAACGAACTCGGCCGATCAGCGGAAAATTGCGGCGAATCGTGTGCTGGGTTTGCAGCATGTCGTACACGCCGAGCGCGACCAGGGGCACGGCCAAGACCAAAGCCCACAGCGCGGGAAACCACAGCTTCGAGAGCAAAGCGATCCCCGCGAGGCCAAGCGCACTCACGCACACGAAGATCCGTCGCGCCGACATCAGCGCTCAGCATACCGCGCAAATCGCGCGCGCTACCAACCGAGATTTTTCGCGATTGGCCCCGTCAGCTCGTCGGCCATGCGTTTTTGCGCGGCGCGGCTCGGGTGCCAATCGCAACCCCAACCTTCGGCATCGGTTTCGAGCGCGTGCTCGACCAAGAACACGCGCGAGTCGCTGCGAGCTTTCAGCGCGTCGATCGCTTTTTCGATGCCGGCGCGCGCCGTGCTGCGCACGTTTTCGCCGGGCGGCCACTGATCGCTCAAAAGTGGGCTGATGGCGCAGAACAGCGCGGCCTTCGGATAGACCTCGCGTACCCGAAATAGGAACTTGCGATACGCCTCAGCAAACGGCGATTTGTCGTGATTTTCCTGGGCGAAATCGTTGGTACCGAGATCGATCACGACGCCGTCCGGCTGCCACGACGCAAAATCCCAATGGCTATCCTCGCGGTTCGGCAACGTGCGTTCCCACAGCACCGGCATTGGGATCGTGTCCGTGGTGCTGCCGCGATTGCTGAATACGCCTTTGCCCGACCAAGCCACGACCGACACTTCGGCGCCGAAATGACGTCCGAGGATCGCCGCGTAGCTCAAACTCTCGTTTTCGGTTTCTGGGCTGAAGTGACACGCGCGACTCTCACCTTCGACGCCGTAAGCCGCGCTGATCGAATCGCCGATCACTTCGAGCCGGCGCGCGGGCTTCGGATCCGGTTCGAGCAGCTCGCCGGTTTTGCCCGCGTTCGCGCGCACGAACGTGGTCTCGCCGAGCATCGCTTCGGTCAGGCGCGTGAGCGTCAAGCGGTGTTCGCCGGGCGTGAGCTTTTGCGCGACCAGATAGCAACGAGGTCCGACGTACGCGCTGAGCTTGCCGGGCACTTGCACGCCGTCGATTTCGACGCCGAACCAATTGCGCCCAGAATCGTCGAGCTCGATTTGAAATTCGGTGCCGCGAAAATGAAAGCCGAGCGCCACGCCGGGCCAAGCAAAACGCGCGCCTTCGTCGATTTTTTCCGAACGGCCGGAGACGCGCACGCGCGAAAAATCGAACTTTTCGCCAGCGGGTGAACAGGCGTCACCGAGCAGCGGAAATTGCGTCGCGGAATCCGGCGCTTGCGCGGCGGATGGCGTCGAGCTCGGCGCGGTGTCGGCGTTCGACGGCACGGAGCCGTTCGCCGCGACACACCCACTCACCCAAAAAGAAACCGAAAAGAGCGCGACGAGCTTCGTCCGAGTTCGCATTTCGAGGTAGCGTCGCACGACATGCAGCTCCACATCCATTCGATCCCGGTGCTGACCACGTTCGACGCGCCGCCCGGCTACGTGATCCAGCGCGTGGTCGGTCCCTGTTGGGGCATCACCGTGCGCTCGCGCAGCGTGGTCGGCACGGCGTGCGCCGGTTGCCAGCAGATTTTCGGCGGCGAAATCTCGGCCCTCACCGAGCTCGCGACCGAGTCGCGCAACGTCGCGATGCAGCGGCTCGAGCAGCACGCCGTCGCGCAAGGCGCCAACGCCGTTTTGGCGATGCGTTTCGACTCCGGCGAGCTGATGCAAAACACGAACGAGATCGTCGCTTACGGCACAGCCGTCGTGATCGCGCCCACAACCTGACACGAATGCGCGCGCCGCTTCCCTCGAGTACGCGCCGCGCGATCGATCGCTTGGCACGCCGCGCGCACGCATTTCATCGCTTCGCGCATCACCCGCTGTGTGATCTTTACGCGAGCGAATTGATCCCGCTCGGCCGCAAAGCGCGCGTGTGCAAAGGCTGCGCGTTCGTCGGACTCGGCGCACTCGCGGGTGCGCTCGCGGCGCTCACGGTCACGCCTTCGATCGCCGTACTCGGCGCGAGCGCGATCAGCGGCGTCGCGCTGTTCGTCACATCGTTCGCGCATCGCTCGCCGAAGTGGCTCGGGCGCGGGCTGGCCGCGGCGAGCTCGAGCTTCGCCGGCCTTGGCGGTCTGATTTCGGGCGCACGCTTCGGGCTCGCGATCGCGCTCGGTTTGTGCGCGTGCGCCACCTTTATTTTTTGGGGGTATCGGCGCCGTGGCCCACATCGCGGACCTTGTGAACACTGTCCGGAGCTCCGCCACCCCGCCGTGTGCAGCGGACTTCGGCCGATCGTGCGGCGCGAGCGCGCGTTTCGTCGCGTCGCGCAACGCGCGCTCGATCGCGCCCTCTTCGGGCGCTGAGGCGAGATGCAGTTCGACGTCGCGCGCGCCTTCAACGACGTAAAGCGAACGCTCGAGCCCGCGCTCGACATCGTCGCCGAACGCGCCGAAGGTCCGTGCGTTCCCGCTTGGTGTGAAACCCGGAATTGGGCCGATTTCCTGCTGAATCTCAGCGACGCTGAACTCGAACGCTGCGAAGCCGAAGGGCTCGCCGAGATCGCGCCCGCGCTGACTTCGCTGCCGCCCGATCTGCTCGAGCTTGCGACGCGCGTGCGCGAATCGACGCGCTTACCGGCGCTCGAAGTGAACGCCGCTCAGCGCTCGCGCGATGACTACCGCGGCGTGTCAGCGCGCAAGCGCGACCAGCTCGACCAGCTGCTCGGCGCGATCGCTCCGCTCGCTGCACGCGCGACGCGCATCGTCGATGTCGGCGCCGGCAGCGGACACTTCACGCGTCTCGCCGCGGCCGAGTTCGAGCGCGCGACGCTCGGGCTCGAGCGCAATCCCGAGCGCGTCGCGAGTGCGCAACGCCGCGTGGACGCAAGACCAAACCCGTTGCGCGCGGAGTTCGCCGTGATCGACGCGGGCCGCGATCCGCTCACGCTCGGCGCAGGCGATCTCGCGATCGGCCTCCACGCTTGCGGCGAGCTCGGCGACACCCTGGTGCAAGCGGTGATCGACAGCGGCGCGGCGCTCGCACTCGTCTCATGTTGTTTGCAGAAGATCGGTTCACCCGAGCGTGCGCCGCTTTCGAGTACGGGGCTCGCATTGCCGCGCGCCGCGCTCGGGTTGAGCAACCTCACGTCGCAAGCGGTGGGCGTGGAGGTCGGACTTCGGCACACGTTGCACGCACGACAAGCGCGTTACGCGCTTCGACGCTTGCTCGTCGAGCGCGGATTAGAGATTCCGCCAGGCGCGGAAATGCGCGGCATCAATCGGCGCCGAGCGTTGTCGGGCTTGGCTGACATTGCGCAGCGAGCGTGCGTGCTGCGTGGGCTCGCCGCGCCGACAATTGCCGAAATTTCTCGACACGAACGCGCGGCCCAGCACGATTTTGCGCGCCAACGCCGGCTGTCACTGCCGCGCAACATGCTCGCGCGCACGCTCGAGCTCGCCGTGGTGTTCGATCGTGCGCTGGCGCTACGCGAAGCGGGCCGCGCGGTACGCGTGGTCACGCTGTTCGAGCGTGCGGTGTCGCCGCGCAACGTCGCGCTGTTCGCCGAACGAGCGTGCGCGGGAACGTAACCTGAGTGGGGCTAGACAAGGCTGTGACCTCTTTGCGGCCGCGGTCGACCATGCTACCGTGGCTCGCTTGGGAAACCCGAAGCTTTCGGGGGAACACAGGAACATGAAAAGAAAGCGCAGCCTCGGTACCACTGAACTGCTCGTCGCGTCGCTCGCACTGGCCTTCGGCCTAGCGACCGCCTGCGGCGGCGGAGATGATTCTGGAAGCGGAAGTGGTGGCTCGGGCGGCATGGGCGGCGCGGCTGGAAAAGCCGGCGCAGGCGGCAAGGCGGGAAGCGTCGGGCAAGCAGGCAGCGAAGTCTCGGCCGGTGGCGACGAAGGACTCGGCGGCCAGACCACGACGGACGGTGGCCCCACGAGCGATGCGGGCGCCGGTGGTGAGGGCGGCGCGATCGATACCTCGCTCAAGTCCGTGATCTACGGCGCGGTCACTTTTCCGCCTGAAAATCAGGACTCCGCCGCAAAAGACATGC
>DASYCL010000412.1:0-2315 GCA_036500245.1 Polyangiaceae bacterium
TCGGGCGATAGTCGAGCTGACGGATCGCGGCGAGCACGCGTTCACGCGTTTCGTCGTGTACATTCGGACTGTCGTGAAGAACGCGCGACACGGTTTGGTAAGAGACCCCGGCTAACTCCGCCACGTCCGCCATCACTGCGACTTTGCGTTTCCCCGGTCGAACCTCGGACGCAGCCGCGGCTCTCGGAGTTTTATCCTGCTTGACACGTTTCATGTGAACGTTCACAATACCTATCTATGGGCTGATTTGGTGCACCTTCGTGGGCGCCCGGAAGCAGGCTCGGACCGTAGCATTTCGCTGCGTGGCGCTGCCCATCCAATCCTCGAGAATTCGATGACGACGCAGGTTGAGCAAAAGAAACGAGAGCTCTGGCTCTTAACTGGCAGCCAGCACCTGTACGGCGAAGACGCGCTGAAGAGCGTGGCCCGAAACTCGCAACAGGTCGCCGAAGGCCTGGATCGCTCCGGAAAACTCCCGGCGAAGGTGGTTTGGAAACCGATCCTCACCGGGCCCGAAGCGATCGAGCAGCTCTGTCTGGCCGCCAATGCGGCCCCCGAATGCGCCGGGGTCATCACGTGGATGCATACGTTCTCGCCCGCCAAAATGTGGATCGCGGGCCTCACTCGCTTGCAGAAGCCGCTGGCGCACCTGCACACGCAGTTCAATCGCGAGCTGCCGTGGGGCGAGATCGACATGGACTTCATGAACCTGAACCAGTCCGCGCATGGGGACAGGGAGTACGGGTTCATCGGCGCACGGCTGCGGCTCAATCGCAAGATCGTGGTCGGCCATTGGCAAGACCCGGATTCACTCGAGCAGCTCGCGGGCTGGGCGCGCGCCGCGCTGGCGATGGCCGAGTCGCGCGGGCTCAAGATCGCGCGCTTCGGCGGCATGAACATGCGCGAAGTGGCGGTCACCGGCGGCGATCGCGTCGAGGCGCAGATTCAGCTCGGCTGGTCGATCAACGGCTACGGCGTCGGCGATCTCGTCGCTCCGATCGCCGAAGTCGCGGACGCCGAAGTCGATCGCTTGGTGAGTGAATACGAAGACACGTATACGCTCGCCGCGCCGCTGAAAAAGGGCGGCGCGCAGCGCGAGAGCGTTCGTTACGCGGCCCGTCAGGAAATCGCCATGCGCGCGTTCCTGGTGGCGGGCGGCTTCGGCGCGTTCACTACGACCTTCGAAGATCTGCACGGGCTCAAACAACTCCCCGGCCTTGCCTGCCAGCGTCTGATGGCGGAAGGCTACGGCTTCGGTGCCGAAGGCGACTGGAAGACCGCAGCGCTCGTGCGTTTGGGCAAAGTGATGACCGCGGGCCGACCCGGCGGCGTGTCCTTCATCGAGGACTACACGTATCATTTGGTCAAAGGCAAAGAGCGAATCCTCGGCGCGCACATGCTCGAGGTTTGCCCGTCGATCGCTGAAGGCAAGCCATCACTCGAAGTGCACCCGCTCGACATCGGCGGCAAATCCGATCCGGCGCGTCTGATCTTCGAAGCGCGCCCCGGTCCCGCCGTAAATACGACGCTCGTCGATATGGGCGGCCGCATGCGCATGATCGTGGCCGAGCTCGACGTCGTGAAGGCCGAGCAGCCGATGCCGAATCTGCCCACCGCGCGCGCGGTGTGGATCCCGCGCCCTGACTTCAAGCGCGGCGCGCAAGCCTGGATCGAAGCCGGCGGCGGTCATCACTCCGCGTTCTGTCAGGCGGTGAGTGCCGGCGAATGGGAAGACTTTGCTGGCATGGCTGGGCTCGAAGTGGTTTGCTTCGACGCAAATCTGGATCTGCGCACCCTCCGCAACGAACTCCGCTGGAATGACGCGGCGTTCAAGCTGGGTCGGTAGTGCCATGCCCTCGCCGTACCGCGAACTAAAGGAGATCGCCTGGGCTGCGAACCAGGAAATCCCGAAACGCGGGCTCGCGATTTATACGTTCGGCAATGTCTCCGCGTTGGACGCCGCGCGCGGTGTCGTCGCGATCAAGCCGAGCGGCATCGCATACGAAAAGCTCTCACCCGAAGATCTCGTGGTCGTCGATTTGGCGGGCAAGGTCGTCGAGGGCACGCTGCGCCCGTCTTCGGACACGCCGACGCATCTCGTGCTCTATCGTGCATGGCGTGGCATCGGCGGCGTAGCGCACACGCACTCGACTTACGCAACCGGCTGGGCGCAAGCGCGGCTCCCGATCCCAATTTACGGCACGACGCATGCCGACCACCTGGCAGAAGACGTGCCGTGCACCGCCGTGATGTCGGACGAAGCGGTGGAGCGCGACTACGAAGTCGAGACCGGCACGCAGATCTTGGACTCGTTC
>DASYCL010000413.1:0-4485 GCA_036500245.1 Polyangiaceae bacterium
CTGCTGGGTGATCCTGCGGAGCCCGCGCCGCCGGCTGAACGCAAAAACGGACGCAACCACGCCTGGGGACACATCTATAACGCCGACATTATTTCCATGCCCGACAAATGGGAGTATCCGTGGTACGCGGCGTGGGACCTGGCATTCCATTGCATCCCGTTTGCGCTGATAGATGCCGAATTCGCGAAGCACCAGCTCGTCCTCCTCACGCGCGAGTGGTACATGCATCCGAACGGCCAATTGCCCGCGTACGAATGGGCTTTTGGCGACGTGAATCCGCCGGTGCACGCGTGGGCGGCGTGGCGCGTGTTTCAAATCGATCGCAAACAGCGCGGCGGCGCCGGGGATTTGAAATTCCTCGAGCGCGTGTTCCACAAGTTGATGATCAATTTCACCTGGTGGGTGAACCGCAAAGATGCGGAAGGGCGCAATGTATTTCAAGGCGGGTTTTTGGGACTCGACAACGTGGGCGTGTTCGATCGCAGCAAACCGCTGCCGACCGGCGGTTACATCGATCAATCGGACGGCACCGCCTGGATGGCGATGTACAGCTTGAATCTGATGCGCATCGCGCTCGAGCTCGCACTCGCCGACGACGCCTATGAAGACATCGCCAGCAAATTCTTCGAACACTTCTTGCACATCGCCGAAGCGATGATGGCGGTCAGTAGTGACGTTTGCTTGTGGGACGAAGGGGACGAATTTTACTACGACAAATTGCACGTGCCGGGCGAGCGCGCGCTGCCACTCCGGATTCGTTCACTCGTGGGCTTGATGCCGCTCTTCGCTGTTGAAGTTTTGCAGTCGGAAATCATGGACAAGCTCAAGGGCTTCACCGGACGCTTGAAGTGGTTTCTCGACTATCGACCGGACTTGGCCAAGCTCGTCTCGCGCTGGACGGAGACCGCGAGCAGCGAGCGGCACTTGCTCTCGCTGCTCCGCGGCCATCGCATGAAGCGCCTATTGAGCCGCATGCTCGACGAGCAGGAATTTTTGTCGGACTTCGGCGTGCGCAGCTTGTCGCGTTATCATCGCGAGCATCCCTTCGAGCTCGACGCCAAGGGCCAGCATTTCAGTGTGCACTACTCACCGGGTGAGTCCGAATCCGGCTTGTTTGGGGGGAACTCGAATTGGCGCGGTCCGATTTGGTTTCCGGCCAATTTCTTGATCATCGAATCCCTGCAGCGCTTTCATCACTACTACGGCGACGAATTCAAAGTGGAGTGCCCGACCGGCTCCGGCCGATATTTCACGCTCGACGAAATCGCGACGCAGCTCGCCGAGCGCTTGACGCGCTTGTTCGCGCGCGACGGCAATGGCAAGCGCCCGATCTACGGCGACAGCGCGCTCTTACAAAACGATCCGCACTTTCGCGACTACATCAACTTCTACGAATATTTTCACGGCGACACCGGACGCGGCCTCGGTGCATCGCACCAAACCGGCTGGACGGGTTTGATCGCAAAGCTGCTGATGCCGCGGCATCACTATCAAATTTGAGCACGAGCAGCGGGGCCCGAGCGCGCACGGCGTGGCGTCGGCTCGCACGGAAAATGCGGGATTTTAGGGTCGTGCCGCTCAGCGCGCGACCATGATCGTGAACACTGGCAGCACGAAGATCAAAAATAAGCCCGTGCTCACCAGGAACATCGAGCTCGTCAAATCCGTGTCGAGGTCGAAAAATACGGCCAGCAAATTCGCGAGCAACGCGCTCGGCACGAGTCCGTAAAGTACGAGGATCGCCGTATCCAGGGCCCGCAGCCCGACGGCCCGCGCGAGCCCAAAATAAAATAGCGGATAGAACGTCGTGCGATAGAGGACCGAAACCAGATTCTCGCGCCAATAACGGCGCAAATGGAGGCCGCTGAACAAGAGCCCGATCGCGATACTGGAAGAAGTCGTGCCCACGTAAATCAGCAGGCGCGTGAGCGTGCTCACGATCGCGGGACGGTGCATGTGACCCGCGTTCAGCCCGAGCCCGAGCGCAATCGCCAAGAGCGGCACCCAAACGCGCGGATCGAGCGCGTTTTCGAGGAGCAGCGCGGGCAAGGGCCTTCGCCCGCTGCGCGATCCGAAGACGCGAGCGATTGGGAAGCAGCACAAAAGAAAGAATGGCGTGTAGAGCATCTGCGCGTAGGTCGCTTGCGCGAGCCCCGGCTCCCCGAACAGCGCGAGCGCGACGAAGCCGAGCAGCGTAAAGCCGTTGTTGCTCATGCTCATGCTCAAGATGAACGCGCCGCGCTTCGGTGATTCGTCCGCCCACTTCCGGCTCACGAGCCACGCGAGCACCGCCGTGATCAGCCAACCGCTCAGCGCGAGGATCGGCAAGTAGCCGGCTTCGGCTCGGATCCGTGCGATCCACAGCGCGCACACGGTGACCGCGGTTTGGCAGCCGTAAAACGCGAAGTTGAAAAAATGGCGTGCCGCGCGTTTCGGCACGCCGAAGCGTCCGAAGATCACGCCGGCGGCGATCGGGAGCAGGATCCAGAGCGCGATTTTGAGCTCTTCGTAAAACCAACCGTGCATCGGGAGCGTCGCGCTTTTAGCACCGTTGTCGCGCGATCCGCGAGTAGGCTCGCGCTCGTGGCTCGCGTCGACCGCCGTGTTTGGCTCTTCGCCGTGCTCGGCGCGCTGCTGCTCGGCTACGAGCTCGCGCCGCGCGAGGAACGCAAGGTGCTCGCTTTGCTGCAGGGCCTGTGCGAAAAGGCCAACCAAACGCGCGACCGCGCGACGCTCGCGGAGTTGCAAAACGCCGTCCGCGCCGCCACCTCGCCGAACGTGGTCTTGCGCGCGCCCGAGCTGGCGGACGGCCCGCGTGGGCGGGGCGATCTGCTGACCTGGTCGTCACAGCTCCTGTCGGTGCCGCTCACGTTCTCGCTCGTCGACGCGGAAGTGCACGTCGAAGGCGCGCTCGCACGCGTGCGAGCGAATCTGCTCATCTCCGAGCGCGGCTCGAGCGAACAGCATCGCGATTTGCGCGCGACCGAAGTCAATCTGCACAAATCCGCCGGTGTATGGCGGATCGAGTCAATCTTCGTTGACCCCGTCGCGTTGGAGAAACCGGAAGCTCGGCCTTGAGGGTGTGAGATTCACCGCCAAGGCGCGGAGGGATCGGAGGACGCCGAGATTTTTGGGGTTGTAGTGGGAGTGCGGCGTGTCGAAGCGTGCTGCTCGTTGCGTGCGCAGTTGCATACGCGACGAAACGCGGCATTTTCTCGCCGCTGAGCGTCGCGCTTGGCGCAAACCAAATCGGCTGGCGCTCTCTCGCTGAATTTGGCGCTTTGGCGGTTGCGCTTCTCGCTTCAACTCGCCGGCGAGCGCAAATGCCAGGCTTTCGGTTGTAGGAACGCTTCGATGCCGTAAGTCGACAGCGTGGAGCCGATGCCGGAATGTTTGCGGCCGGACCACGGCAAGCGCGGGCTCACGCGATCGCAGCAATTCCAATATGCCGAACCTGCTTCGACTTGCTCGAGCAAGCCCTCGGCGCGCGCGCGATCGCGTGTGTAGACCGAGGCGGTGAGGCCGTATTCCGTGTCGTTCATCAACTCTAGGCCTTGCTCGTCCGAGCCGACCTTCATCAAGCCGATGATCGGGCCGAAGCTCTCTTCGCGCATCACGCGCATTTGGTGATTCACGTTGGTGAACACTGTCGGCTCGAAGAACCAGCCCGCGCGATCCGCGCGCTTGCCGCCGAGCTCGAGCTTGCCGCCGCGGGATAGCGCGTCGTCCGTGTGCGCTTGCAAGAGCTCGAGCGCGGGCTTCCGGCGAGCCAACGCGCCGATGTACGTCTCTTTCTGGCGCGGATCGCCGAGCACGAAGCCGCGCACTTCCGCCACGAAGTGAGCTAGAAATTCGTCCCAGATTTTTTCGTGCACGTAGATGCGCTCGACCGCGCAACAACTTTGTCCAGTATTGTAGAAGGCGCCGTCCGCGACGCCCGCGGCCACGCTCTTCACGTCCACATCGTCCGTCACGTAGACCGGATCTTTGCCGCCGAGCTCGAGTTGCATTTTGATCATGCGCGGCGCGACGCGCTCGGCGATTGCTTTGCCGGTCGCGTACGAACCCGTGAAGAAAATCCCGGAAATGCCGGCGTCGAGCAGCGCGGCGCCGACGGCCGGGCCGCCGATGAGCGGCGCAAATACGGCCTCGGGCACGCCGGCTTCATGCAAGAGCTTCGCGATCGAAAGGCCGGTCAACGTCGAAAACTCGCTCGGCTTGTAGAGCACCGCGTTGCCGGTAAGCAGCGCCGGCACGAACACGTTGCTGCCGACGAAATACGGGTAGTTCCAAGCGGAAATGTTCGCTACCACGCCGAGCGGTTCGTGGCTGATGCGCTCTTCGAGGTCATCGCCCTTCTGCACGATCTCGGGCTCTAGCTCGGTCGCGACGCGATCCAGAAAAAAATCGAGCCGCGCGATCAGACCCGAGAGCTCGTTGCGTGCTTGACTGATGGGTTTGCCTACTTCGGAAGTGAGCGTCAAA
>DASYCL010000414.1:0-2994 GCA_036500245.1 Polyangiaceae bacterium
CGACTGCCACAGCTGCAGCTCGACGATCAGGTCCAGGCGTTTGCGCTCGCGAATCGCGGTGACGCCGAACAAATCCTTGATGTTGAGGATGCCGAGCCCGCGCACTTCGATGTGGTGGCGGAGCAGCGCCGCCGGTTGACCGAAGACCATGCTCGGCGGGCGAAAGTCGCACTCGATCACGTCGTCTGCCACCAAGCGGTGACCGCGCATGACGAGCTCGAGCGCGCATTCGCTTTTTCCGATCCCGCTTTTGCCGAGCAGGAGCACCCCCACCTCAAAAACGTCCACGAGCACTCCGTGGATGCGAGTGCGCGGCGCGAGTTGCTCGTCGAGCAGCGTGTGGACGGCCGTGATCACTGCGGACGAGCGCTCGGCGCAAACCACGAGCGGCGTAGCGGTGCGCTCGGCGGCTTCGCAAAAAGCCGGCGGCGGATCGACGCCACGCGTGACCATTACGCAGCAAACGCCGAGCGAAAAGAAGATTTCGGCCGCGCGGCACTGCGCGTCCGGCGTGAGCGATTCGGCGTAACTCAGCTCGGTTTCACCGAGCACTTGAATGCGGCTCGGCACGACGCCGTGCGTGTGCCCGACCAGCGCGAGCCCGGATTTTTGAATGCGCGGATGCCGGATTTCGCGTTCGAGCCCAGCGGCACCGCCGACGAGCCGCACGTTCAGGCTGAGCGCGGGATCGTCGAGCAGAGTCCGCACGCTCACCCCGTGCGGGAGTTGAGACGGAGGCTCCGAGTACATGCTTATTTCTCGCTCGCGTCGTGAGCCGCGATGAGGCCGTACACCTCCTCGCGGCTGGCTGCGCTGACCATGCGCGCGCGGGTGTTGTCGTCGCGCAGCAAGCGCGAAATGCGCGCCAGCGTCCGCAGGTGTTCGCCGGTTGCGCGCTTCGGACCGACCACGCCGAACACGATGTTCACCCGTTTCCCGTCGATGGCTTCGAATTCGATGCCGCGCGGGCAAAGCACCAGCGCCGCGGCTTGTTGTTCGGCGTGATCGAGCGCCGTGTGCGGGATCGCGACGCCGTCACCGATGCCGGTGCTTTGCAGCCGTTCGCGTTCGAGCAAGAGATCTTCGACCTCTGCTTGCACCACGCCGACCGCCGGCGAGAGCAGTTCCGCCAGCTTTTTCAGCGCCAGATCCTTGCTCGAAATCAGTGTGCCGTCCGCGTCCACCACGATGCGGTCGATGGTGAGGATGTCGCAAAGTCGCATGATGAATCCGTCGCTCACGCCTTGGCTTTCGCCACGCGCTTCTTTGCCGTCTTCTTGACCAGCTTCGCGGCACTCTTCGCTCGCGGCACGGCTTCGATCTCGAGATCCGGCACGCGCGAGACCTGCGCTTTGCGCACTGTCTCGGCGCCGCGCACCTTGGCCTTGGCCGCGCCCTTGTTGCCGCGAATTTGTCGTTCGAGCTTGCCGAGCACGATGTCGATCGACGCGTACATGTCGTTCGTCGCTTCCTTGGCTTCGAGGTGCTCACCGCCGCTCGAGATGCGAACCTCTGCGACTTGCTTCAAACGATCGAGCGACAAGGTCACTTTCGCGGTCATGGGCTGACGCAGGAACTTCTGTAGCTTCGCGATCTTCTCCTCGGAGTAACGTTTGAGCGCGTCGCTCGGATCCACATGCCGGAAGGTGATACTGACGTTCATGAGCTCTCCTGAAGGATTCTGCCTTCGACCGGAGTTTAGCCGAACTGTTCGGCCGGAAGCGAGCCGGAACCCGGATCTCGGCCGCGAACCGGCGAGCCGTCGGGATCGGCGCAAACCGGCGTAGCCGGGCCGGGATTGGCGCGCCAGCGCCGACCGCGACCAACGCGGCGTTCGCTGGCCGGGAAGCTAAAACAATCGCTTGCGTTTGGAAGAAGCCAGGATGCCGAGCATCTCTCGGTACTTCGCCACCGTGCGTCGCGCGATCTTGATGCCCTCGTTCTTCTCGAGCATCTCGACGATGGCTTGGTCGCTGACGGGGTTCGATTTGTCTTCTTCGTCGATCAGCTTCTTGATCGCTTGCTTCACGCTCTCGCTCGCGATGTCTTCGTTCGCGACGCGGCGGATACTGGAGTTGAAGAAATACTTCAGCTCGAACAACCCCTGCGGAGTGTGCATGTATTTGTTGGTGGTCACGCGCGAAATCGTCGACTCGTGCATGCCGACCGCTTCGGCCACGTCGCGCAAGATCATCGGCTTCAAGTGGGCCACGCCCTTCTCGAAGAAGTCGCGCTGTTTTTCCACGATGCACTCGGCGACGCGAATAATCGTCTTTCGTCGCTGCTCGATCGCGCGGATCAGCCACTGAGCGTTCCTGAGCTTTTCCCCGATGAACTCCTTCGCGGAAGGATCTTTCATCAGGCGCTTGGTCAGCGCCTCGTTGATGAACAAGCGCTGCACACCGCGGTCGTTGTCGAGCACGACGAACTCGTCTTGATCTTTGATCACGTACACGTCCGGCGTGATGCCGATCGTGCGATCGTCCGTGTCGGTGAAGTTTCGCGCCGGGCGGCTCTCGAATTCTTGAATTGCCTTGGCTGCCTCGTAGACGTCCTCGAGCGGGATTTTCATCTCGCGCGCCACGGCTTGGTAGTTGTGCTTTTCGAGGTGCGGCAAATGATTCTTGATGATCTCGAGCTCGACGTCTCCATCTTCGTAGCCGGCGACTTTGGCTTGAATCAAAAGACACTCGCGCAGATCCCGCGCCGCGACGCCGATTGGATCGAAAGCCTGAATCATCTCCAGCACGAGGGGCACGTCGTCCGGGTGGAGCTCGGCTTCGGCAGCGAGATCTTCGATCGTGAGGTCTGGCGTGCGCGTCCCGTCCGGGCGCTCGACGCCAGCGAGATCGAGGTAACCTTTTTCGTCCAGGTTTCCGATCACGAGCTCCGCGAAGCGGCGTTCGGAATCCGAGAAATCACTCATCTGTAGCTGCCACAGCAGGTGGTCTTGGAGGCTGCCTGGCTTGGTGAGGTTTTGCTCGATCGGCGGCA
>DASYCL010000415.1:0-4140 GCA_036500245.1 Polyangiaceae bacterium
CAGCCGCCTTCGGGCCCTTCAGCGCGTCGCTCAAGGTGTCGTCGATCACGCGCTCGGCATCAGTGAGCGCTTGATCCTCGTCGAGCACGACGAAGCTCTCCGAGAGCCCGAGTTCGAGCGCATGCCTGCGCAACAGACGAAGCGCGAGGCCGTGCAGGGTGTCGATCGTCGCGCTCGGTAAGGCTCGCAGTGTGACGGCCACCCGCTCTTTTAAGTCGCGTTGACTCACCCCGTGACTCTCGGCGAGCGCGCGCAGCGGATCGCGACTCTGGTCGCTGCTCAGCGAACGCAGCCTGAGCTCGAGGCGCTCGCGAATTTCGGCCGCTGCCGCGCGCGAGAAGGTGGTGGCCGCGATTCGTTCGCAGGACAGCGGTCGCCCGGTGTCCTCGAGGCCGAGCGCAAAGCAAAGATAGATGCTCGTCAGTGTTTGGGTCTTGCCCGTGCCGGCGCTGGCCGCGATCACGGCATTGCGTTCGAGGCCGGGAACGCTCACGGCTCCTCCTCGCTCGGGGCGGACAACGGTCGCCGGCAGATATCGCGCGCGTCGCAGCGCGCGCAAAGGGACGCTTGCGCCGGCTGAGGTGGCACGAAACCGGCCTGCAAATCGTCGATTAGCGCGGCTGCTTGCGCGCTCTTCTGCGCGATTTCTTGTTCGCTCAAGGGCTCGTCGCTCTTGGGCGTGAATTGCGGCGCACGTTGGTTGAGCGTGAGATAACCGGAGCGAGTATCCGTCGCTCCGTATTCGATAGCGACTTTCCGTGCGTACAGCACGCGCTGGAGCGCCTGCTCGTCGCCGGCCGGCTTGCCACCCGTCTTGTAGTCGATGACGCGAACCCGCTTGCCGTCGGCGCTGGCGTCGATGCGATCGATTCGCCCCGACACGAAATGCCCACCGACCTCGAGCGGCTGCCATGCGAGGTCGGCGCCGAATGGCCGCTCAGCCTCGCGGAACCAACAATCGTCCGCTTGCTCGAACGACCAGCGCAGCAGCGCGTTCACGTCCGAAAGCACGCCGAGCAGGGTAGCGCGTCGCAGGGGCGTCATCGGTCCGGCGAACAGAAATGCGCGAGCGCGCTCGCTCGCGAGCTCGAGCAGTTGAGGTCGCTCGGCGTGACTTTGTCGCGCGAGCCCAGTCAGCGCGTGCGCTAGCGCGTTGTGCACGAGAATGCCGCGCTCTCGCACGCTGGGGCCCTCGCTCGCTTCTTCGTCGCGCACCGCGCGCAGGACGATGGCTGCGAAACCTTGAAACGCGCAGCGCGCGTAGCGCTCGAGCTGCGTGAGCGCGAGCGGTCGCCCGGCATCGGCGGGCACCAGACTGGCGAGCGGCCCGCTGCGACCGTTGAACGCATCGGGCTCTTGGCCAGGCCGTGCGTAGTACCGGATGCGCGCGAGCTCGACTTGTGTACGTGCTTTCGCGTTCTCGCTCGCGGGGCGGAGGCCGGTCGTGCGTCGAGCCGCCGGATCCAACGGGGACGCGGGCTCACGAGATTGGAGCGTGTCGGTCAGCGCGCTCACGAAGCGGCTGACTCCGCTGCTGCCCGAGGCGTCTCGCTTCGCCCAGGTGACGACGCGTGCGCGCGAGCGAGCGAGCGCCGAGCTCAGGGCGATCCGGACGAGCTCCGTCCCGTCTCTGGAGTCGAAGGGTCGCTCGCGCTCGGGCAGGCGGAGCGCGAGGTCGCGCGTGAGCAAGCCTTCGCGCGCGCTGTTCCAATCGAGGCTCGAGGAAGCCGCGCGGCAGACGACGACCAGATCGAGGTCGAGAGCCGCGACCTCCAAGGGGCGAGCAATCCGAAGGGTTCCACCGTGACGTCCGCCGACCGGCGCGCTGGCTCGCTCGAGCGCGGCCGCGAGCTCATCGGCGAATTCGTCCGGACTGACGAGTTCGTCGTCGAGGCCGAGTGCGGCTGCAGCCTCGACGACTTCAGCGAATGCCGTCTCGAGCGCGCGGGCGGCACGGGCGTTGTCACCCAGCGCGCGCAGTGCGGCCGAGTGCATCGCGAAAGCGCGTGCCAGCATGCGTGCATCACTCGTGAGCAACCCGAGCTCGGCAAAGAGCTCGAGCCAACCTCGTCGCGCCGCTCTGCGCGTCCCTTTCGAGTTCAGAGCGGCGAGCCTCGCCGAGAGATTCGAGACCACGGTGCACGCGAGCTCGATCGAGCTTCGCTCGTACTCGCTTTTCGCGAGTTCGAGCTGAGCGTTGAGCGCTTGCAGCAAGTCCTCTCCGCTGCGATCGACGCCCAGCGGGATCTCCGCGATCTGCTCGATGAAATGACGCCCGGCGCGCGGGTCGGCTCCGAGCGCCGAAAGCTCGAGCCCGGGCATGCGTAGCAAGTCGACGAGCGCGTCGCGCTCGATTGGGCCGCGCGCAAGTCGCAGCAGATCGAGAACAGCGTGCGCCTCGGCTGCGCTACCGATCGGGCGCCCTTTGGGTTCGCTCCAGGCGATGCCGGCCGCCGATAGCTCGCTGCGCAGCGGCTCCAGAAAAGACTCGTCGAGCTCGCTTAGCACCAACACGATGCGGTCGAGCGCCGCGCCATTCGCGAGCGCTTCGAGGACGGCTCGCACGGCAGCGCGTGCTTCGCTCGCTTCATGCGCTGCTTCTACGACCAAGATCGGTCCGTCGTGTGCGGTAGCGGTGGCGAACTCCAGGGTTGGGTGGTCGTTCTGCTCGAGCCAGTGTCCTTCGAATCGAGTCGCGAGCGCGCTGACGTCGGTCTCGTGCGGCGGAAGCTCGATCGCGACGCCATCGCCGCCGCGCGCGCGCAACGTGGCGTGCACGGCGAGCAACCACGCGAGCAAATCGTTCTCGAAGCGGATCACGCCGCGCACGCGAACTCGCGATACCCCTTCGAACTCCGGTACCTCGGTCAGGTTGGCCGCTCGGGCGAGCGCCGCGTTCGAGCACGGATCTCGCAAGCCTGCGCCGGCAAGCTCGTCTTCGAGCCGCTGCCAGACCTCCCCGATCAACTTTGCCCGCGGGTCCGCGAGCTTCGCCAGCGCCTCGCGCGGAGTCCCGGCGCGCCGGAGGCCGCCGATCGCCCGATCCATCGCGCCGGCGAGGGCGCTCTGCGCGCCCAGCGCGCGTCGCGTCGCTAGCCACACTGCCTGCGGCGAAGCCGCCGCCCGTGGTGAGACCTGAGCAGCCAGGCGCTCGAGTAGACGCGTCAGCGAGACGGCGCGAGCGCCGCGCGCCGTGTCCTCGTCGACGTGCCACTCGCTCGGGACCAGAATGAGCTCACAAGTCGACGGGTGCGCCACTCACAGCGGGCTACTTTCGGGAACCGAACTCGTCAAGCGCGCTGGTGCTGGCCGCGCCAATCGGTCGAAACGCCCTCAGGTGCTCCGCTCACTCCGCGTGCGGTCGCCGCTTCTCGGCTTCGTCGCGCGAGCCGCCCACGGCTTTGTCGGCCGCGAAGCGGACCTCTGGCACCACCAGCGCATCCGGCACGGGCAGGTCCGGAACGATCAGGAGATCGAGCGAGAGCTTGGTGCTCGTGTCGTCGATCTTTTTCATGTGCCAAACGGCATCGAGCCGTTTGACGTTGCCCTTGACCATGTGACCGACCACCTGCTCCTCTTCGCCAACTTGCTTTGGCGGATCGAAGCGCACGATCGCCCAAACTTTGGCGGCACCCTTGAGGATGGGCACCTGCAGGTAGACGTCGGTCTTGTCGCCGCTGCGTCCGACCACGTGGGATTTCTCGAAGCGCGGAATGAAGGCCGAGTAGTTCTTGAAGTCTTGTACGACTGCACGCACGGTGTCGACCGGCGCGTCCACGTTGACGCGCGCAGCGCCAGCGTTGGTGCTCGAGTAGGGAGTCTTCACCTCGAAGCGCTCGACGTGTCTCCATTTGTCGAGATCCGGTCCCGCGCTGGGTGCGGCGCTCGCGCTGGCGGTGCTGAGGAGCGCGACACTCAGGGTGGCGCACAGGCCACTCACGTTTGCGATGTTCCCAAACCAACCGTGCGTCTTGTTCGACATGACTCCTCGAAGATCCACCACGTGCTACGTCTGCGATTCGAAGAACGCTGCTCTGTGAGAGTCGTGGTGATTGGCGAACTGCTTTGCAGGCTTCGTGCCGACCCAGCCCAGGCGGAGAATATTGCACGTTCTCGGGGAAAAACGCCAGTCTCCGGCCC
>DASYCL010000416.1:0-8765 GCA_036500245.1 Polyangiaceae bacterium
CGTCGGAGACGCGGCGGTGATTGGCAAATCCACGCTATTTTCCCGATCCTTGTTAGAAAAACTCGGCGGCTTGTCGCGCCTGTCGTGTGTGCTCGCCGAAGACTTCATTCTCGGAAAGATGTTCGAGAACGCTGGCCATCGTGTGGTCATTGCGCCGACCGTGCTCGAGAGCCCGAGCTCCGGCCTCACGCTACGCGCCGCGTTCTCGCGTCACCTACGTTGGGCGATGCTACGCTGGCGCTTGCGCCCCACGGCGGCTCTATTCGAGCCACTGACGAGCCCGCTCTTGATGTTGCCGTTCGCGTGGGAGGTTTTCGGAGTCGGAGCGCTGCTCTGGCTCTCGATCGTGCTCGTTGTTCGCGATCTCGGAGGCTGGGTCACGCTACGCGGCTGGCACCATGCGTGGATCCCGCTCCTACTCGCGCCGATGCGCGAGTTCGCGGCGCCATTCGCTTGGGCGATCGGCGCATTCAAGAGACACGTCACCTGGCGCGGACGGCGACTGCGTTTATCGGCGGGAACGCTGCTCTACGCCGAAGCCGTTCGCGCCGTGGACGCTAGCTGAGGCGCGAAGCGGCGTCCGCCGGCGGTTTTTCCGCGCGAACGCCGAATACCTCCAAGTCGAGCACCCGCCGCACGACTTGAAACTCGTTGCACAATTCGCTGACCTCGAGATCGAGCCCGAGCACGTCGCCCTTCTTGGCCCTGCGCTCGATGGCTTCGGCGAGCTGCGCCATGCGGAGCGCGCCGAAGTTGGAACATGCTCCTTTCACCGAATGAATCACGCTCAAGAGCTTTCGCTCGACGCGCTCATCTGCCGCTTCACGCAAGGACTCGAGTCTGCGGCCCATGTCCTCGGCGAAAATCAGCGAAAGCTCTTCGACGATGCGCGGCGAACCCGCCTCATCCGCCAATTCGCGAAGCCGCGAAAGATCGACCGAAGCCGGCGCAGTGCCGGCCGGCGGCGGACTTGGTGCCGGCATCTCCACGACCGGCTCGCGCAGGAGATCCGCCTTCCCGCCATCTTGCTCGACGATCGAGAGCCAATGCGATGCCTTCCTGCGTAAGGTCGCGAGCGAGAACGGCTTGGCAATGAAGTCGTCCATGCCAGCTTGCAAACAGGCCTGGCGCGCGCCTGGAATCGTGCCCGCGGTCACGGCGACAATCGGCACGCGCCGATCCGGGTCCTCCACGGCTCGAATTTGCCGCGTCGCCTCGAGACCATCGAGATCCGGCATGTGGCAATCCATCAGCACCAAATCGTACTTGCCGTGGTGGAAGCGGCGCACCGCATCGCGGCCGGTCGGCGCGAGGTCGACTTCGCAGTTCAGCGTCTTCAACACTCGCTCGATCAACGCGCGGTTGAATTCGTTGTCCTCGGCGAGCAGCACTCGAAAACGGCGCTTGCTGATGTCGAGGCGCGCGCTCGCTGCGCTCGGGGCACGCGGCGGATTCGTCTTCGACTGTTCGGTGACGTCGCTCAGCATTTGATCGATCACCGAGAGCAGCTCTTGACCCGAACGATGAACGTTCTGCGCGGCCTGACGCTGTTCGGGATCGAGCTGACTCTCGAGCAAGAGCTCGCTCGCGCCGATCACGACCGTCATCGGCGTGCGCAGCTCGTGGCCGAGCGCGGACGAGGCGAATTGCAGCGGATTGTCCTCTTCACGGAAGCGATGCGCGAAGCGCAAGAGCAGCGTCTGCCATTGCTCGAGGTTCGGCGCTTGATCCGGATCGACGCCGGCCGACGCCAGCTCGCGTAACATTTCCGGCGGCAGAGATAGAGGTGGCTCGGTGTTCGAGCCAGTACTCACGCGACGTCCCTCGACAGATCGAGTGTCGCGATGCGCCGATACAAAGTCGCCCGGCCAATCCCGAGCAGCTTGGCCGCTTTGCCCACGCTGCCTTGGGTCGCGCGGAGCGCCCGTTGAATCGCGCGCCGCTCGAGCTCGCGCAGGGGCAAAATCTCGCTTTCGACGTGGTGATTCGCGCCGTTGCCGGTACCCGGCACGACAGACAGTCCAAGCGAGGGCAACGCGAGCTCACGAATATCCGGCGGCAGATCCGCGAGCGTGATTTCGTCCCCGCGACAGGCGAGCAAGCTGCGGTGCACCACGTTTTGAAGCTCGCGCACGTTGCCCGGCCAGCGATGGCGCGACAACGCTTCCAACACCTCCGGCGCCACTCGTCGCACTTGGCGACCAATGTCAGAGGTGAGCGTGCGCAAGAAGTGCCCGACCAAGAGCGGGATGTCCTCGACGCGCTCCCGCAAAGCAGGGAGCTGGATCGGGTAAACGACGAGCCTGAAGTACAGGTCCTCGCGGAAACGGCCGGCTTCGACTTCCGCGCGCAAGTCGCGGTGTGTCGCACAGACGATGCGCACGTCGATCGGAATTTCGGCGGACCCGCCGACGCGGCGAATCGTCTTCTCCTGCAACGTGCGCAGCAGGCTCGCTTGAGTCATGAGACTCATCTCGCCGATTTCGTCGAGCAAGAGCGTGCCGCCATTGGCTTGTTCGAAGCAACCGCGGCGCATTTGAGTCGCGCCGCTGAACGCGCCGCGCTCGTGCCCGAACAGCTCGGACTCCTGCAAGGATTCCGGAATGCCCGCGCAGTTGATGGCGACGAACGGGCCGCGCCGACGCGAGCCGCCGCTGTGAATCGCGCGCGCGACGAGCTCTTTGCCCGTGCCGCTCTCGCCCATCACGCAGACCGCGACTTCGCTCGCCAAGACGCGCTGGACTTGGTGCGCCAGTTCGCGCATCGGCGGACTTTTGCCGACGATTGCGCCGAGTACCGAGCGCTCAGTGAGCGCACTTTCGAGCCTACGCACGTTGATCACGAGCTCGCGGCGCTCGCGCGCGCGATGCACCGCGAGCAACAAGCGATCGCGATCGAGTGGCTTAGTGATGTAGTCGTAGGCACCGGCGCGCATCGCCGAAACGGCGGTCTCGATCTCGCGCTGCGCGGTGACGACGATGATCGGAAGCTCCGCATCGCGCGCGCGCAGATGTTGAATTACCTTGATGCCCGTCACTTCGCCGAGGCCCAAGTCGACGCAAGCGACAGTGGGCAATTCGCCTTCGTTCTCGAGCACGCTGCGAGCTGAGTCGTGCTCGACCACGCGGTACCCCGTGCGTTCGAGCCAGAAGCGCATCAAGCGACGCGCGGTCGGGTCATCATCGACAACGGAGACAAGGTCCGAGGTCCCCTGAGTGGACGGTGCGCCAGTTTCCTCTTCGGTCATCGTTCACTTGGATGAAACGCACGATTTGGTCCCGCCTTTAGACGGCAAAGTCTCAGGAGTTCAGTTTGAGACGCCGGCGAGCTCGATTCGGCGCGCTATCGCACCTGGGCGCCATTGGTTAAACATTCAATATACTTGGTGGTTTCGCCAGGACACCGCTCGCTGGTCAGCGCCGCAAAAGGTGGCTCGCCGCTCGCAATAGCGAGCACCATCGTGGCAGCAGCATCCAAGAATCCCAAAGTTCGCAATCTGCCGGTTCAAAGCGGCATGCTCCGCGTCAGCGGCGAGACGATCGAGGGCCCGCGCCCGTCCGACCTGTTCGACGTCTTCAATGACGACGACGGAGATCTGGTCGTCGTGCTCCTCGACCTGCGTGGCGCGGCGGAGACATCCGGGAGCTTTCTCAGCTCGTTGATGCGAAAGCTTCGAAGCGAGCTCGAGCTGCACGAACCACTGCATCAAGTGGTGAGCGAGCTCGAGCTACAGCTCGCGACGCGACCCGGCGTCGAAGCCGGTCTAACCGTGCTGCGTGTGTCGCAGCGAGACTCACGCGTCGAGCTGCTCAACGCAGGCATGCCGCCGGTCGCGAGCGCGCTCCCCGGCGGAGAATTGGCGATCCACGCCGCGCTATCGAGTCCGATCGGACGCCGCGTCGGGGAGGTTCACCCGTACGAGCTCGTGCCGCTCGTCTGGGGGAGCGTGTGGCTCATGCTCTCGGATGGGGTGACCGGCGGCTCGCTCGAGCTCGAGGCAGTGCGCGCAATATGCGAAGGCCTCGAATTCGCGCAGGCCGGGATGGCCCTAGCCGGCGCAAAAAGCGAAACCCTGTACGAAGCGCTGCAGGAGGTGCTGCCACAGGCGCGCTTTCTGCGCGATGACGCCAGCTGCGTGTTCGTCGGCGCGGACGCAGAGGGACACGGCCGCTTTCGCTCCGGGATCGAATCGCACTGAAATCGGGCTACGCGAGAGACGGCGCGCGACTCCGAAATCGGTGTCCGTAGCTTGCGGGCGGAGAAGCGAGTAGTTTTCCCGATCCATGAAGATCCAGACCGTGACGATCGCGCGGCTTCGAGATGCCCTACTGCAAAGCGGAAGACGGCCGAGCATGGTCGCTTCGTCGGCGTACGAGACGCTCACCCGTGAGGGTTTACTCAGCCCCGAAGAGGTCGGTTCATTGAACCGTGTCGAGCCGCTCGCCGAAACGATGTTCTTGATGATGGCAGCCGACGGCACGATCGCGGAAGCCGAACGCGACGCCGTACGCGGCGCGATCCGTGGGCTCACTGACAACCTGCTCCGCACCGGCACGATCAACGTGATGCTCGAGAACTACGAGAAGCGCCTGGCCGAGAGCGGACGCGACGCGCGTTTGCAAGAGATTGCGGAAGAAATCGCCGAAGACCCGAATGAAGCGGAAGGTGCCTTCGCGCTCGCAGCTGCGATCGCGCTCGCAGATGACGAAGTGACCGACGAAGAGAACGCTTTCATCAATCAGCTGGCGGAGTGGTTCGGCATCGACGAAGAGCGCGCGAGTCAAATCCTCGACCAGCTCGAGGAAGATCGCGACGAGGACGAGCCTACTTCGTAGCCCAGGCGGACTCCGGCGGTAGCAGCCGCAGGCAGCCGAGCGTATCGCGATCGGCCAAGCTCGTGCCGCCGACGGTCGCGGAAATTGCGGCCAAATGCCGTGAGAAGCGCGAAAGCTCCGCATCCGTCGCGCGCACCGGTTCGTAGCCGTCGATGCTGTACGGGCAGGCGCTGACTTCGGGCGGAGCGCCGCGCCGCAAGCGCACCTTCGCGATGAACGACGCGCGTGTCCAAGGCAGTTCTTGTCGACCGTCGAACACGAAATTGCCAAGACTATAGAAGACGGGCCGAGCCTCATACCAACCGACACCTTGTGGCACGTGCGGGTGGTGACCAACCACGAGATCGACGCCGGTCGCCATCACCGCGTCGATGAACGCACGTGTTTTGGGCAGGGGCGCGTCGAGGTATTCCTCGCCGCCGTGGTAGCTCACCACGACGAAGTCGTAGTTCTTTTTTGCGGCGAGCAAGCTCTCGCGTAGGCGCCTGAGATCGGCCCAAGCAACGTAGTGTCGCGCGTCTTCCTCGGCGAACACACCG
Source organism: Polyangiaceae bacterium (assembly GCA_036500245.1). Classification (GTDB taxonomy): domain Bacteria; phylum Myxococcota_A; class Polyangia; order Polyangiales; family Polyangiaceae; genus PMG-095. The sequence goes on from DASYCL010000416.1 coordinate 5,375, forward strand.
AGGTTCCAAACGTGTGTCACAGCGAAGAATGCGACGCTGAGTCCGTGCACGTGCAAAATCGCGGGCCGATAGGCTTCGACCTCGTCGTGACCGGTGCCGGCGTGACCGATGCCAACACGATCGAGGTTTTCGAGCGTCTCGAACAAGCCGCGACGCGCGTAGTCCCAAGCGTGGTTATTCGCGGTCGAAACAACGCCGATCCCCGCGCGAACGAGCGCATCCGCGCCAACTGGCGGGCCGGTAAATATCAGCGCGTGTTGCGGCGACTGCGTCTCACCGTGCTGTTCGCTCAAGCCGGATTCTAAATTGACGAAGCGCAGATCGGCGTCGGCCCACAGCGCTGCAACGCCGCGCAGCGGATCGTAGTCCGGCTCGCCGAGCAAACGCTGGCCGCATATGCGACCGAGATTCACGTCTCCCCCCGCAGCGAGCACGAGCGACGCATCGGCAACCGGCGCGGCAGATTCGACGGGCATGACGCTCGACGTGGCGGAAACGACGGTCGAACGACTCGCAACGCTTGGGCGTGCATTTTCCGCACGAGCACAGCCAAGCGCGACGCATGCGCCAACCATGAGCGGCGACCCAAAAACCATCGCGCGCATTCGCCGAGTGAAACACGACTGAAAGGCGCGCGCGGGCGTTACTGACCGCACTTTCAGCGACCGGGCGAAACCTGGCTTAAAACCCATCGACTCCGCCTCAAATCCTGGTTAAGCGAGAGACCGTGAAAATAGCAGTCGTTGGATCCGGATACGTTGGGTTGGTGGCGGGCGCCTGTTTCGCTGATTCGGGCACCAATGTCATGTGCATCGATGTGGACGAGAACAAGCTCGCCAAGTTGCGCGCGGGTGAGGTTCCGTTCTTCGAGCCGCGCTTGGCCGATTTGCTGAAGCGCAACTGGCCCCATCGCTTGGATTTCACCTCGAACTTGGCGGACGGCATTCGCGGACGCGAGGTCGTGTTCATCGCGGTCGGCACTCCGCCTCAAGAAGACGGCTCGGCGGATCTTTCGTACGTGCTCGGGGTCGCCGAACAAGTCGCGAAAGCCGCGGAACATCCGGTGGTGCTCGTAACCAAAAGCACCGTGCCGGTCGGAACGAACGCGAAGGTACGCGCCGTCGTCGAAAAGCACGCGCGCCACAAGATCGCCGTCGTGAGCAACCCAGAGTTTTTGAAAGAGGGCGACGCGGTCAACGACTTCTTCAAGCCGGACCGCATCGTGATCGGTACCGACGACGATCACGCGTTCGAGCTACTCGAGCGCTTGTACTCGCCGTACAACCGCCAACGCAGTCGCATTCAGCGCATGAGCCCGAAGAGTGCCGAAATCGTCAAGTACGCTTCGAACGCGCTGCTCGCGGTCAAGATCAGCTTCATGAACGAGGTGGCTCACCTATGCGACGTCGCAGGCGGCGATGTCGAACACGTGCGCTTGGCCGTCGGCTCCGACGAGCGCATCGGCATGCAGTTCCTCTATCCGGGGCTCGGCTTCGGCGGCAGCTGCTTTCCGAAGGATCTGCGCGCGCTGGTTCACACCGGCGAAGAGCACGGTCTGAAGCTCGAAGTGGCGAGCGCCGCGGTGCGCGCCAACGAAGTCCCGGTGAAGACTTTGCTCACGCACATGGAGAAAGATCTTGGCGGCCTGAGCGGCAAGCTCATCGCGGTTTGGGGCTTGTCTTTCAAGCCGAAGACGGATGACGTGCGCGAAGCTCCCGGCATCAAACTGATCGGTCAGCTCGTCGCGCGCGGAGCGCGCGTGCGCACGACCGATCCGCAAGCGCGCGAAACGGGCCGCGCGAGCTTGCAGCACCTCGGGCTGCTCGACAGCGTCGAAATTCTCGACAACGAGTACGAGACCTGCCGCGGCGCGGACGCGCTCGTGCTGGCCACCGAATGGAACGAATATCGAAACCCGGAGTTCCCGCGCGTGCGCGAACTGATGCGTGGTCGCCACGTATTCGACGGCCGCAACATGTGCGTGCCGAGCGCGGTCGCTGCCGCCGGGCTCGCCTATCGCGGCATGGGCCGTCCGACGCTCGGCTACTGAGCGCTGCGCAAAAGACGAGGAGCGTGGGACGAACCCGCGCTCCTCGTTTTATTTTGTGCGTCCCCTCGTCGGCTTTGAGGTGCGAAGCGCTGCGACGCGCATTTTCCCTATGAATTTTTCGCGAAACCCGCCACCGCTCGGGCCTTGGTCGCAACTAAGCTAGCGCAATGCTCAAGCTTCCGCCGGATCGCGCGCACAGCGAACTCTGCCGCTTTTTTCCGAAACTGTTCAGCCTGACGCGCGGGAGCGTGCTGGTTCGAAAACCGAGCGGCAAGCCCGGCTTCCGCATTGTCCGCGACGAAAAGCGGACTTTTGTCGAACATGGCAGCGCGTCCGATTGGTTTCGCGCCCTCGGCGAGCTGGCGCGCGCGCCCAAACTGCAGCGCCTCGAGGTCACGCCCGAGTTCGATTTTCGGGGTTTGATGATCGATGCGTCGCGGAACGGCGTACCGCACGTCGAATCGCTCGAGCTTCGCATCGCCGAACTCGCGCTACTCGGCATCAATCAGCTCACGCTCTACACCGAAGACACCTACGAAGTCGCGGGCCATCCGCTCGTCGGCTACATGCGCGGCGCCTATTCGAAGGCCGAAATTCGCCGCATCGTCGCGTACGCGAAGCACTTCGGGATCGAGATGTTCCCGTGCATTCAAACCCTCGCGCACCTCGAGCAAGTCTTGCAGTACCGCCGCGAATACGCCCAGGTTCGCGATACGTCGTCCGTGCTCTCCGTCAAAGCCAAGGGCACGCGCGAGTTCGTGGCAAACCTGATCGATTCGGCGCGCGCGCCATACGAGACGCGCGCGATCCACATCGGCATGGACGAACCGTGGGATCTCGGGCGAGGCACTTGCTTCCGGGTGAACACCAAGATCGATCCGCGCGAGCTCTACTTGGATCACTTGAAGGTGGTCGCGGCGCTCTGCGCGGAGCGCAAGCTCGAACCAATCATTTGGGGAGACTTGGTGCTCGGCCAGCACACGTACAACGGCGATTTACCGATGACGCCCGCGCAGTGGCGCCGCATTCCGAAGAACATCACGCTCGACTACTGGCAATACTTCTCCGAAGACGAAGCGCGTTATCGCAGCGACATCCGCCGCTTCAAACAATTCGACTTCGATCCCATCGTCTCGCCCGCGCTTTGGAATTGGGATCGTTTTTGGGGTTTGCGCGAAAAGGCGAAGCGCACCTTCGTGCCGATGCTGCGCGTCGCGAAAGCCGAAGGCGTGCGCCGCGTGCTCATGACGATGTGGGGCGACGACGGCCAAGAGGCGCCTTACCGCAGCAATTTCCCGGGCCTTGCGCTTTACGCCGAGCATTGCTTTCGGAGCAAACCGA